>JAUVJV010000117.1 GCA_030592245.1 Candidatus Eiseniibacteriota bacterium | reverse complement strand
GTCTCCAGAGGTCACCCGACATTCCGATAAGCGACATCCCCGCAACCTGAGCCACCAGAACGTGAGGAAGCGGAGGGCCTAACGGGTTAAGAACCGAGAACAGGGCGATCGACACCGCCCCCACCAACGCGCCCGCTCCGGCTCCCAGGAGCCATCCGGCAAGGAAGGTGACCGCCGACATGCCCTCGACGTTCGGCACGCCGGCAAAGAGATATCCGAGAGCGATCGCAGCCGCTATCAGAACCGCGGCGGTACTGAATCGGGTTAGCATGGGACCACCGTCCTAAGACAGGTGCTGGTAGACGCGCTGCGCTATTATGAGCTCTTCGTTGTGAGGTATCGTATAGACCTTGACCTTCGAGTCCCTGGCGCTGATCTCTCCCTCCGCGTATTCCACCGAGGAATTGACTTCCTTATCCAGCTCGATGCCCAGGAACTCGAGGCCTTCGCAGACCATCTGCCTCACGATGGGATAACCCTCAGCCATGAAGGCGGTGAAAACTATGATGTCGGCTCCACCCAGCTCGAGGATATAGGCGCCAAGATACTTGCGCACGCTGTGTACGAAGAGGTCCAGGGCGTTCCTGGCCCTCTCGTTTCCGCGCTTCGCCTCGCTCACCACCTCGCCGAAATCTCCCAATCCGGAAAGCCCGAGAACGCCGGACCTCCGGTGAAGCATAGCGCTCAGGGTCCTCAGCGTCAGCTCCTCCTTGGCCATGATGTAAATCACGACTTCCGGGTCGATATCACCACACCTGGTCTCCATCACAAGACCTTCCAACGGTGAGAACCCCATCGAGGTCTCCACGCACTTGCCCGCCTTGGTGGCGGTCACGCTGGAGCCTCTGCCCAAGTGCATACTCACCACCCGGGCCTCGGAGAAGGGTATCCCCGAGAGGAAACAGGCCCGCTCGGCGGCGTATCTGTGCGAAGGGCCGTGGAAACCATACTTCCGGACGCCGTGCTGAGAATAGTACTTGTACGGAAGCCCGTAGAGATAGGCCTTGGGTTCAAGCGTGTGGTAATAAGACGTATCGAACACGGCCACGTGCGGTATCCCTGGAAGAAGGGCACGCGCCGCCCTGATGCCATCAAGATTGTAAGGATTATGCGTCGGGGCGAACTCGGCGAAGTCGGCTATGTCATCCATGACCTCGCTCGTGATGAGAACAGGCTTGGTGTACTTGCTTGCGCCGTGAGTGACCCGGTATCCGACCGCACCGATCTCGCTTTGATCACCCAGGGCGCCGACCTTGGGATCGGTCAGTATCGATATCACCCACCTGATTGCGTGCCGGCAGGTTGCCTTCTCGGCGACCAGCTGGTGCGGCGACTGGGCCCCCAGCTGGTGCTTAAGCATCGCAGAGCGGGTCCCGACTCCCGTCACCGTGCCACGCGCAAGCACCGTGTCGTCACTCGCACGCCAAAGAATATACTCGATACCATATGCTTCACAATCGAACACCAGGATATTCATCCGGCTACCTCTGAGTTGGAAGAAGGAGAAGAAACCATTGACCGATGTTAAGGGATGAAGGTGCTTTCTGTCAAGTGGAATAGCGAAGTTGGACGGCTAGTAAGAGCGGGCCTCTTCGAGCTGCTCTATGGCGGAGACAGGAACCGTACGGGCGCCAACATGGAGCCTGGCGTTCCGTCTTCCGTGACTGTCGGACCCGCCGGTGACCACGAGGCCCATCTTCTCGGCGAGCCTCCTGTAGCGGGCCGCCTCGCTCTCGCTGTGCTTGGGATGATATACCTCTAAGGCCCGCATCCCGCAGGCGATGAAGTCGGTTATGAGCTCATCCTTCCGTGTGGTGCCGGGATGGGCCATCGCCCCGACCCCACCGACGTCGCGTATCAGCCTGAAAGCGTCGGACGGCTTGAGCTGGTACTTGGGAACATAGGCCGGTGAGTTGAAGCCAATGTACTTGCGAAAGGCCTCTTCGGCAGAATCGACACAGCCATTCTGGAGAAGCGCCGCGGCGATATGAGGCCTCCCAACCGCACCCTCTCCAGCGATCTCAAGTACCGAATCAACCTCGACATCCACACCCATCTCCCGCAGGCGCTCAACCATGTGGATACCCCTCTTGAGCCTGGCGTCGCGGAAAATATCGAGATATTTCCTTAATTCTGAACTGTTTATATCAATCAGATAACCTAAAATATGAATATCGTTCTTGCCATCCGAGGTGCTGAGCTCAACACCCGGTACAACCAGAAAGCCGCTGTCCCCCGCCGCCGCCTGGGCGGCGCGGACGCCCTCGACTTCGTCATGATCGGTAATTGCGATGCCGGCGAGACCGGCCTTTTGCGCATCGGCGACCATTTGCTCGGGCGTCATGTCGCCGTCCGAGAAGGTTGTATGTATGTGAAGGTCTACCTGACCGCTCTTATCGTTCATTAACCTTTGCTCAGTTGCTCCATCCGGGTTCTTGCATCCCGGAAGTCCGGGTCCGTCCGGCAAATCTCCTCGAAGTGCTCAACAGCTCTGGCCTTCTGCCCCATGGTCTCAAGAGCCAGGGCAAGGCTGTATCTCAATCCCAGGTACTCCTGCTCGGAGTGCCCCTCCATATCCAGTCCGGCATTGAGTTCTTCGATGGCCATCTCGACATCACCCTTTTCCATGAAACACCTGCCGGCCATCTCGATACTTCTCAAGGCAAGGTCGGAATTCTTGCGCGACACCCCGAACTCAGCAAGGGCCTCATCGAAGAAGCCTAAATCAATATAAGAGATTCCCAGGTCATAGTGACACTGATAATCTTCTTCGCCTATCGCCTTCTTGATCTCTTCCTTGAAACTGCTCAAGACCTCTTCGATCTTGAGCGGTACATGATGGGCCAGCCCGATGCGCTTGTGAACGATCTCCACCCGGCTGCTTCCGTGCCCCTCAACCGTCACGTCGGCTCCTGCCACGGCCGGACCTCCACCCATCTCCTCGGCCCGGGCCTTGAGTCTCTCGGCCAGCTCCTTCTCACCCGTCTCCTCATAGATCTCGCTTGCGGCGAAGAGCTCGCTGCGAGCCTCATCCTTGAGACCCAGGTGCGTGTAAACCTCGGCAAGCTGCTCCCTTACCTTCACCCGCCCCGGAGCCGACTCTATGATCTTCCGCAGTGAATCGGCCGCCCTGTCGAGATCGCCCTTCTCTATCAGTTTGCCTGCGTACTCAAGCAGGTAGCCAACGGCTTCACCGCCGAAGCCCTGCTCCAGGTAGAGATCGCCGAGCAGGCGGTAGGCATCGATATGGGCCGCGTCCAGCCTCAGCATCTTGCGGCAGACTGCTATCGCGTTGCTGTACAGGCTGTCCTTCGCATACCTTCTGACCGCCTCATTATACTGGTGAAACGCTTCGGCCTCTTCACCCTTCTTGAAATGGACGTCTCCCATGAGGTTATACACGTTGGGATCGACATCGTCTCCCTTAAGGAGTCTGCCATACTCCTCAAGGGCCAGGTCCAGTTCACCTTTCTGGACATGATCGTGCGCCCGTCTACGGATTTCCAACGCCTCGGACAATTCCTACCTCCGATGAAGTTGCCTCAGTATGTTGAATTCACATAGTGAGGAAGGGGTCTCCCCAGGTCTTCAGGGCATGATTACCCAGAAGATCGGGTCGTCACCCCTGTTTAACATTCGGTCTCTGTTCCACTGATTCGGCCATTCGCACCCGCACCTTGAGCCTTAGAGAACACCATCTTCCCTTTCTTCATGACCGCATCGACGATGTCTCCCCCGAGATGATAGGGAATGTAGCGGAAGTCCGGGGCTTCGAAAAAGACCAGGTCGGCTTGCATGCCGGGTCCTATGCCGCCGATACTGTCGCTGCGGTCTATGGCCCGGGCGGCGTGCTTTGTGATGCCCAGTATGACCTCGGCCGGGGTCATCTTCATGAAGGAGGAGGCCAGGCTGGAGACAATCAGAAGCGAATCCACCATGGAGCTGCCTGGGTTGAAGTCGGTCGCGATGGCCACATCGACGCCGATCTCGATCATTCTTCTCGCGTCGGCGAAGGTGCACTTGCCGACGCCGACACTGACCCCCGGCAGCACGATTGCTACCGTTCCGGCCTCTCTCATGGCCTCGATACCATCCTCCGAGGCAAAAGCAAGGTGTGCCGCGCTCACCGCTCCGACGTCTGCCGCAACACCTGCGGCGCCCGAGTCCGCGAATTCGTCGGCGTGAATCATCGGCTTGAGCCCGTGCTCCCTCCCTTTGATGAGGATGCGCCGGGCCTCGCCTGAGGTGAAGACCCCCTTTTCACAGAACACGTCGCAGAATTCCGCCAGTCCCTCCTGGCTCACCGCCGGGATCATCTCTTCCGTTACTATATCGACATAGCGGTCCCGCCTACCCTTGAACTCGGGTGGAATCTCATGCGCACCCAGGAAGGTGGGAACCACATCCGCCGCCGAGTGCCGGCCGATCTCAAGAATGGCCCTCAGCATCTTGAGCTCGCTTTCGGTTTCCAGGCCGTAGCCGCTCTTTATCTCCACCGTCGTTGTTCCGCGGCGCAGCATCGAGGCCAACCTCTTAATGCCCGAGCTGACCAGGTCATCGATGTCCGCTTCCCTGACGCTTGCCACCGTGGCATTGATGCCTCCGCCCGCCCGGGCGATCTCCATATAGGCCGCACCCTTGATCCTCATCTCATACTCCCGCTCACGGGTTCCGGCGAAGACTGTATGGGTGTGGGCGTCCACCAGGCCGGGCAGCACCACCTTGCCAGAGGCATCGATCTCTCCGGAGATACCGGATGCCTTCTCGCCCAGGTCAGAGGTCCTTCCAACCCACTTGACGGTGCCTCCCGAGACCAGGACGCTGCCGTCATCTATGAGCCCGAGCGATCTGGCGTCTTCATCCTGCGAATCAAAGAGGTCAGGTTGGCAGGTTACAACCTGGAGGGCATTCTTTATCAGCAGGTCCTCAGAATGAGGCAAAAGCTTACTCCATGGGTAACATGGGAATCTGGATGCCGTGTTTCCTGGCCATCTCCACGGCCTCATCGTAACCGGCATCCGCATGCCGGGCGATACCCAGCCCGGGGTCAACTGTCAGCACTCTCCTCAGGCGTTCCTCGGCTTCATCGGTTCCGTCCGCCAGGATCACCATGCCCGCGTGGATGGACTTACCTATGCCCACCCCACCACCGTGATGAACTGAAACCCAGGTCGCCCCGCACACTGCGTTCGTGAGGGCGTTCAAGATGGGCCAGTCGGCGATCGCATCGCTTCCGTCCTTCATGGCCTCGGTCTCCCGGTTGGGTGAGGCCACCGATCCAGAGTCCAGGTGGTCCCGGCCGATTACGATCGGGGCCTTGAGCTCCCCGCGGCGCACCATCCGGTTGATCCGGAGCCCGAAGCGGGCTCTCTCACCATGGGCCAGCCAGCATATTCTCGACGGCAGGCCCTGGAACGCGACCTTCTCCCGGGCGAGCTTGATCCACCGGGCGAGCGCCTCATCTTCCGGGAATTCCTCTAAGACGGCAGCATCTGTCTTGTAGATATCTTCAGGGTCGCCGGAGAGCGCGACCCACCTGAACGGGCCCCTGCCCTCACAGAACATGGGCCTTATGTATGCCGGAACAAAGCCCGGGAAATCGAAGGCGTTCTCCACGCCGGCATCCCTGGCCTGGCCCCGTATATTGTTTCCATAGTCGAACACCACCGAGCCTCTGGCCTTGAATTCCAGCATCGCCCTGACATGAACCGCCATCGCCTCCATGGAGCGCTTCACGTACTCCCGGGGATCGCGCTTCCTGAGATCAAGCGCCTCTTCCAGGGACATCCCATTGGGAACATAACCCGCCAGTGCATCATGAGCGGATGTCTGGTCGGTCACCACATCAGGGGCAAGTCCCATCTTCACGAACGCCGGATGAGTATCGGCGGCGTTGGCCACAAGTCCTACCGAGAGAGGTTTCCTCTTTTCACAGGCCTCCTTCACCAGCTTGACGGCCTCATCGAGGCTCTCGGTCATCACGTCACAATAGCCGGTGGTGAGCCTTCGCTTGACCCGGTCCCTGTCGACCTCCACATCGAGGCAGACGCCATTGTTCATGGTGACCGCCAGTGGCTGCGCCCCTCCCATTCCACCCATCCCTGCGGTGAGGACCAGGCGTCCGGCCAGCGAGCCGCCGAAGTGCTGCCTGGCCAACTCCGCGAGGGTCTCGTAGGTGCCCTGCAAGATCCCCTGGGTACCGATGTATATCCAGCTGCCGGCCGTCATCTGGCCGTACATGATCAGGCCCTTGCCCTCCAGCTCCCAGAAGTTGTCCCAGGTAGCCCAGGACGGCACCAGCATGGAGTTAACTATCAGCACACGCGGCGCCTGCTCTGTGGTCTTAAAGACCGCGACCGGTTTGCCCGACTGGACAAGCAGGGTCTCATCCGCCTCGAGGGCTCTTAAGGAACGGACGATGGCATCGAAAGCCTCCCAGCTGCGCGCGGCCTTTCCCGATCCTCCATAGACGATGAGGTCGTCAGGCTTCTCGGCGACCTCGGGATCCAGATTGTTCATGAGCATCCTCAAGGCCGCCTCCTGTTGCCATCCCTTACAGGAGATCTCGGTGCCCCGTGGTGCCCGGACCGATCTCTTGACCTCGCGTGCTTTTTCCAAGTTTCAAGCCCCCGTCTAGAGGTAATCAGATGGTATGCTCTCTCGCCACCGGGCCTGTCCCTATGACGATTCCTCGCTCATGACACCCTTGACTTTCTTCAGCGCGCAGAACTCGCCGCACATCGTGCACAGGTTCTCGTCCTGCGGCGCCGAGCTGTCCCTGACTTCCCTTGCCCTGCGGGGATCCAGCGCCAGTTCCAGCATTTTGTTCCAGTCCAGCGCCTTTCGGGCCCTGGACATCTCGACGTCCCACTCGTAGGCCCCGGGGACTTTCTTAACTATGTCCGCCGCATGCGCGGCCACCCTGGTGGCCACCACGCCTTCCCGG
>JAUVJV010000323.1 GCA_030592245.1 Candidatus Eiseniibacteriota bacterium | reverse complement strand
TTGCCGGACATCTCGCTATGTGGAGCATGCTCCTCTGATCTCCTCAAGGCCTCCAGAGACCATTGCAGATTCGATAGATCCGGCCGCCCACTTCCCCCATAGCCAATACCGCCGTAGTACACACTGTCGGGCTCCACCCCTCCACTTTCATCCGTCTGGAGGGCTATGAGATATCCCCTTGCACGCTCTATGAACTCAGCGTATTCAGGATTGCCGGCCTCGACCAGCGCCACCAGGCAGGTCGACGTGTTGTATGCCGGCAGTTCTTCCAGGTAGATGCCTCCATCGGGCCGGACACAGGTGAGAATGAATCCGATCCCTTTTCTGACGGCCGAGTTCTCCCACTCCGTCACCCGATCCGGGTTCCGAAGAAAGGCGGTCACGGCGAGAGCAGTCATACCGGGATGGTGATCCCAGGACCCATCGTCCTGCTGTCGGGACTCCAGGTAGTGGAGTCCCATTTGCGCGGAGTGTTTAGCTTCATTTACTATGGACTCATCCATTATGCCGTGGGGCGAGTCTGATCCGGCGGCGAAGGTGATCCCGCCCAACAGAAGCACAATAGACAGTACCGCGACCTCTTGGAAGAGCCTACCTTTCCATTGCCTCATTGTCAGGGCTCCTTGATTCGTTGCCTTCAAACTGGCGCGCGAGCATGCGAAGGTGGATTGGCCGGGTCTGATCTGCTTTAACTATGAGTGTGACTGCATGACCGACCTCGGGCACAACCTTCTCATTGGCCCCGTATAGCGTATCATCCCCTCCTGTCGGCAGAGGATTGTCGATGATCGTGAAAGGATCATGGAAAGTGGTCACTATGGATTGATCGATGCCGGCGGCGAATCTCCCCTCGACTACCCTCGATCCTGAGAAGATCCAGTGAGTGTCTTGCATGGACCGACCAGTGGAGTAGTCGAGGACCATGTCCTCACCGCGGACCATGGTGTAGTCCTCATCAGACTTCCACTCCACCCATATCCACACAGAGTCTCCCCGGGGCGTACGGGGATCACCCTGGTAACGGAGCCCGCCGATAGGTTCAAGTCCCAGCAACAGGAGCCCGACCTGCACGTGCTCTGCAGCGGCTTCTAAAACCAAAACACTCTCGTGCTTCTTGCCTCTCTCCCCGCACGCGAGAAGCTCCACCAGACCCTTCGACATGTTCACACGGCCAGGTATGTAGAGACATCTCTGATGGCTGTCCAGGATGATTCTTCCTAACCTGAAAAGTCTCTCGCTTATCCTCTCGATGTCAGGCACCTCATAGGGTGCGATCAGGGAATCCTCGATGGCCGGTATCGAATCACCGCCGGAGGTGAGACTCGCGAGAGACCACACCATCAGACAGAGCATCGCGGCTGACAATGAACGGAGGTAAACACTGGACGACATTATTCTCACGATCTCCCCCGTGGTTCCGGGTCCTCTTCCCCACTCACATAGCTCCAATGGCATAGGTATTGTAAACCAAAAGACATTGCTGGTTCAAACACATCCGTGATCTAGCGCTTCCCGGGGAAACAAGGAACGGCATGACCGGTTGACCTTGAATTGCTGGGCCCGATATGGTACCAACGCCTCAGACCGAAGCGCGCCGGTGACACTATCCGTCGCCGGAACGACCGACCGCCGGACCATAACAAGACTCAAACCGTGGCGGCACTGAGCCGCAGACTCTCGAGTGACCATGTATCGAACGGGTTTAATCCTGGGGATTCTGGCAGTCCTGGCCCTCTCAGGGACAGTGAGTCTGCTGCCTCCTCTCGTCGCTTTCCTGGTAAGCGCACTTACGATCATCCTCTTTCCCGGCTTTGCGGTGACCGAACTCGCGGGCGGCTCAAGCGGTGCCCGTGGTTCGAGCATCATGCGCGTTTCGGTCCATGAGCGCCTGACTCCGCCCGAGAGGCTCGCGCTCTGGTTCGTCATGGGAACCGGAGTCATCACCCTCATAGGATTCGCCGGGCACATCTTCAAGATCCGCCTGAGTGACATGGTCACGATCCTCGTATCCGCGTATGCGGTTCTCGTCGTCCTGATGTTGTTGAAAGCTAGGCGCGGGCGGAGTGATCCCCCGGGCGGCCTCGCGGCGCGGGAGACCGTTCCCAAGCGAGCCGGTGTGGCAATCTACATCGGGCTTGCCTCGATCGCCATCGGCTCGGGGCTCATCACCCTTCTTACCCGGAGAGACTATGACGACTGGTACTATCTGGCCTATATTCGAGACTATGTGGCCAACAAACCTCTCGGGCTGGAAAACGGGATCTTCGGGATGGCAGAGCCCGTTGCTCCCCGGATATGGTTCGGAGGAGGCTGGTGGGCCTTAGAAGCGCTTCTGTCCAGGGTCTCAGGTGTTGATCCCATAACCTGTCACCAGGTCTATTTTCCTCTCTTGCTGGTGCCATTCGCTGTGCTTGCCTTCTACATGCTCTCAAGACAGCTCTTCCGGTCTCACGGTGCGGCGCTTGCTGCCTGCTCACTCCAGTTTCTCTTTTTCCTCTCGAGCGCCTTCCCGTATAAGAGTTCCGGCTGGGCCGTCTTCTGCCGGATCGCCCAGGACAAGATGGTCTCGTGCTTTGTGATCGTCCCGGTGGCCGTGGCCCTGGCCGTGAGGCTCATCCAGGGTATGGCTGAAAATGTTGGCGTGGAGAACGCCAATCGAAGCGGGACCATGATGCCGAGGAAAGCGTATTTCCTCTTCTGCGGGGCGGTGGCCACCTCTCTCCTGGTGCATGGCCTGGGACCAGTGTGGTGCGGCCTCTTCATCGTGCCCTTCGCGGTGATCGAATGGCTGCACTCAAAGAAGGATGCACGGGCATGGGGAGAGGTACAGGCGCGGAAACGAATGCAAGCCGCGAGTCTCGCGTTCCTGCTCCTTCCCATCGCACTGGCCGGACTTCTTCTCTTGCTCGGACGCGGGGCTGTCATGACGATTATTGTGGCCCCGACACCCCAACCCGTTCCGCTCCTTGAGAACATGTCCAATGTATACCTTCCGGGCAATGTCCTGCGACCGGTGACAGAGACGGTCCATCCCACGGTCTGGATATGGCGGGAGTGGTTCAGAACACTCCACCCCCTGTTTGTCACCCGCTACCCTATTGCCCTAATGGGCTTTGTCCTGAGTTTCGCGCTCCTCTTCTGGCGAAGGAAGTCTCAGACCGCCAGGTTTCTCATGGGTGTCACCTTCCTGACTCTCTTTCTGCTTTACACACCCGTGGGAGCGGCCCCGGTTGCCGAGGTGATGACCTGGAGGTTGTTCTTCCGCCTGGTCTGGGTTCTTCCCTGGGGGCTTGTGATCGCCTTTTTTATCACCCGGCCAAAGGTCCGGCCGGTCGTGACCTGGCTCATCATATTAGGGATCGCTCTTGCCATGGCGAGAGGCGACCCTCGAAACTACACAAGCTCGCTCTGCCGATCGCGCACACGCAACCGGCCTTCCGCCCAGGCAGTGGACGCCTTCCGGTACCTCGGCTCCCAACCTTCACCCCAGGGTGTGGTCCTGGCGCCTGAGACCGTCGGCCGTATGATAGGCGGATTCCTGCCCGATGCGTATCCAGTCAACTTCAGGGAGTACGGGCCCGTCGACAGAGAGATGCTTGAGGAGCTGATGGATAAAGAGCGCATCGACAGGATGCTAAGAGAGGAACTTGCCCGTAACCAGGTCAGGTATATCCTCTTGGAGCACACTCAGCGCCTCGCGAAGACCCTGAGAGAGTCGGACACTGGTTTCAAATTGATGCATGAGAACGATGGCTATGCCGTGTGGGAGGTAATGCTACTTCGTCAATCCGACGAACCGTAAGAACGGTATCATCCTTGTCCACA
>JAUVJV010000443.1 GCA_030592245.1 Candidatus Eiseniibacteriota bacterium | reverse complement strand
TCCGTGAGCGGAGCCCAGGCCACGGTGCTTGATGTCGAGCTCGCCATGGCACCCCAGGTCACCGTGTCGGGAACAGTGACGACTGAGGATGCGAGCCCGCTGGAGGCAAGCGTTGAGCTATATTACCACCCCGGCGGCCAGCTTGCAAACAGTATGACCACAGATCCCTCGGATGGGTCCTATAGCCTGGTTCTGGCAGCGGGTGAGTATGACTTCGAGGTAAGGGCTTCAGGTTTCGTGCCTGAACTTGAATACGCCCATATAGAGAGTGATACCACTTTTGATTTCGTGCTCAGTTCCACTTCGGGGGCAATCCTGGTCATCGATGACAATGCGGGTGCAGCCGGTATCGCCTCCGATCTTGTTCTAATGGGGTTCGCGGTCGTGGAGGAATCCGCTGCAAGCAGTGACCCGATGACCTGGGGCGGCTATGATCTTGTGGTCTCCTCAAGCGGAGCCAACACCTCTCCGGTGAGTTCTTCGTCCTACCGGAGCGCCCTGATCGACTACGCGGCCGGAGGCGGTCTCCTGCTGATCGAGGGAGGGGAAGTCGCGTACGATGCCATAAGCAGTCCCGGTTATCCCGACTTCGCCGACTCGGTACTTCATTGCGACCAGTGGAACGGAGACAATGTGGGCCAGCTGGAGCTCTCGCCGGCGCAGGCCGCACATCCCGTCGCGACCTCGCCCAATGCGCTGCCGGCAACCATCGGCCTGAGCTATAATGGCTACGGGTCTGAGGACGCGGCGCATCCATCGAGTGATGCATACATAGTGTTCGGTACGGCATCAGAGCCGTCCGATGCCGGTGTCCTGGTCTTTGACAACCCGTCGAGCGGAGGCGACGGCCAGATCGTGTTTTTTGCTTTCGCTTACTCTGACCTAAGTGACGGGGCCCTGGCCGGCGAGCTCCTGCAAAATGTTGTCACCTACCTCTGTGATGAGGCCGCGGGCCTGGAAGGCAAGGCTGCTGCTACGTCCGTGGTGAGTCTGGACCGCGTCCGCCCGAACCCCTTCCGGGCCGGGACGATGATCTCCTTTGCGGTTACCGAGGGGCAGGAGATTGATCTGGCGATCTATGACGTTCAGGGGAGGCTGGTCCGGACGCTGCTTGAAGGGGCCGTCGAGAGTGGCGCGCATGTGATCCCCTGGAACGGGAGGGACGTCAGTGGGAGTCGCCTGGCTCCCGGCATTTACTTTTTAAGACTGTCCACCCCCGTGGCCACCCGGGTGCGCAAAGTGGTAATTCAGCGCTAGCAAACCACGGCCACCCGGATCCATCCGGATAAATAGAGTTTCGTACTTGACATAATGCGCGGCTCATAGTAGCATTCAGCAATCACAGTCTGGTGGCCATGGGGCCACCTGTGTTACGGTGGGCTGTGATTGGGTCAGCTGCTGGAAGTTTTTCCCGCCAGGTTCTGAGAGTGCGGAGGTGATCAGGCTCGGGTCTGGTACTGCGGTAGGAAAGAAGAGGCTATTGGACGAACGAGAACAGCTCTGCGCCAGGAGTAACTTAACCCCCCTTGGAATCGTAATCAGCGGCTGAATGGTGTTTCCGACCAGGGTCAAAGTCAATCCGATACAACTGTTCGAGGAATAAGGGAGAAGAAGATGAATATCTATGTTGGGAATCTGTCCTGGGAAGTGTCCGAAGACGAACTGAAGGAAGCTTTTGAGGGTCACGGCCAGGTGGCGAGCGTTAACATTATCACTGATAAGTACACAGGCCGGTCCAGAGGATTCGGTTTCGTCGAGATGTCGGTCGATGACGAAGCGCGTGCTGCGATCGAAGCGCTCAATAACACCGAGCTCAAGGGTCGTAACATGAACGTCAATGAAGCACGTCCGAGAGCCGAAGGCTCACGCGATAGCGGTGGCGGCGGTGGCGGGGGACGTTCCTGGTAAGGCAGGCTCGAGCCTGTCATGACCAGCATGTGTTGAAGAGGAGGGGAGAATGACAGCCAAAGTGAATGGACGGCCGATCACTGAGGAAGAGGTCGCCCAGGAGCACGGACGGATCATGCAGCAGATGGCCTCGTGCGTCCCGCCGGAGCGGCTGGAAGCCGTCAAGGACACTCTTGGGAAGCAGGCTCTCGAGAACGTGATCAACCGCTATCTTCTCGAAGATGCTGTGGAGAAAGAGGGAGTCACGTCGACTGAGGATGATGTTGATTCGAGATTGAGCACGATCCGGAGCAACTTCGAGTCCGAGGAAGCCTTCTCTACTCAGATCGCTGCCATAGGCATCTCGGAGGACGCCTTGCGAGAGGATATCGACAAGGCGCTGCGCATCGAGAAGCTGATCGAAGAGAATACCCCCGATGTGGGGGAACCATCCGAGGAGGAAGTACGAGCCTTCTATGATGAGAACTCCGATCGCTTCGCGCAGCCGGAGCGGGTCAAGGCCAGCCATATCCTTGTGCAGGTCGGATCGGATGAGTCGGCGCCTGAGAAAGCTTCCAGAAGGCTGGAAGCCTCGAAGATTCTGGGCGAGCTCGGCAGCGGCGTGGATTTCGAGCAGCTGGCCAAGCAGTATTCGGCGTGTCCCAGCAAGGAGAAGGGTGGCGATCTCGGTTTCTTCGTGAAGGGCCAGATGGTCAAGCCGTTTGAGGATGCCGCCTTCGCCCTCAAGGAGGGTGAGGTCAGCGACC
>JAUVJV010000143.1 GCA_030592245.1 Candidatus Eiseniibacteriota bacterium | reverse complement strand
TAAGGCTTTCTCCCGAAGGAATCGAATCAGCATGCGTCACAACGGGAGTCTATGAGGCATGCCCGGCCAAGTCAAGCGGAAGCGGGAGCTTGAAAAGCGCCTCGATGTAGGATAGGCTCCAGTCCTGGCTTGAGAACGGAGGATCTTGCCGGCCATGAACAAACTGCAGCCGAACACCATCCACAATGAGGACTGCCTGGAGGGCATAAAGCGGATCACGGCTTCATCGGTGGACCTGGTAATCACCGACCCTCCGTTCGCGATCGAGTTCAAGGCCAGACGGGGCAACTATAACCGCACCGCCTCACGGGTACTCGAGGGCTATAATGAGATTCCCAGGGAGCGCTATCCCGAGTTCACTCTTAACTGGATGAGTGAGGCCTGGCGGGTCTTGAAGCCATCGGGGAGTCTGTATATTTTCTCGGGCTGGAACAACCTCCGGGACATTCTCAATGTCATCGACGAGACCGGACTGACGCTGGTCAATCACCTTATATGGAAGTACCAGTTCGGCGTCGTGACCAGGCGAAAGTATGTCACCTCCCACTATCACTGCCTCTATGTCTGCAAGAACGAAAAGGAACGCAGGTTCTTCCCCTTCTCCAGGTTCGAAAAGGATGCCAGGGATGCTAAGGGTGGAAGCCTTCATTACCGGGACAAGGAGGACGTCTGGGTAATCAACCGCGAGTACTGGACCGGTGACCGCAAGACCCCCACGAAGCTGCCCGCCGAGCTGATAGAGAAGATACTGATGTACTCCAGCGAGGAAGGCGACCTCGTACTGGACCCCTTCCTCGGCTCGGGCCAGGTCGCGGTCTTAAGCAAGAAACTGGGACGGAACTACATCGGTTTTGAGATCGTGAAAGAGTACTTCGAACTCGCCGCCGAGCGCCTCGAGAAAAACCTCTACCGCATCAAGGCATAGAAAAGCAAATAGAAGCAAAATTGGGGACAGACACCTATTTCGAGCAACGAAATAGGTGTCTGTCCCCAATTTTCTGTTCTGTGCGGCGCCGGGTTACGGCACCCGGCATTCGGTTTTCCTGCCCCCCACGAGCAACCACGCGAGGCCTGCCCCGACGCCGCACAATCTCTCTCAGCGCGCTCCGCTATCAGCCCGGAACACCGCCTAATCAGTTGGCTGGAGTGGAATCCCCAGCCTTTTCATCTTGGCTATCAAGGCCGGACGACTGAGATTGCCCAGCTTGCGCGCTGCATGTGTCTTGTTCCACTTGCACTCGCGCAGCGCAGCCAGGATTCGTCGCTTTTCAACCATCCGCAGCTCGTCCTTGAGGCTGCACGGCGCGTCCGAGTCCTCGCCACCGGTAATGCTCGCCGAGAGAAGGTCGGGCGTGATCGGTACCCCGGAGCGGACCATGGTCACGGCCCTCTCAATCTCGTTTTCGAGCTGTCGGACATTGCCCGGCCAGTCATAGGCCGCCAGCGCACGCATGGCGTCATCCCTTATCCCATCGATCTGTTTCCCCACCTTCCTGGCAAACCTGGACAGGAACAGCCACGCAAGGATCTCGATATCCCCGACGCGGTCCCTTAACGGGGGAAGTTTCACCGAGACCACATTCAACCGATAGAAGAGATCCTTCCTGAAGCGGCCCTGCTCGACCTCCTCTTCCAGGTTCTTGTTCGTGGCGCTCACGAACCTCGCATCAACAGGCCGGGTAAGCGTGTCCCCCACCCGCCGGATCTCACCTGTCTCGATCGACCGGAGCATCTTGGCCTGCATCGCCGGGCTGATCTCCCCGATCTCATCGAGAAAGAAGGTCCCCCCGTTCGCGATCTCAAGGAGCCCTCTCTTGTCTGAGCGCGCTCCGGTGAACGCGCCCGCCTTGTGCCCGAATAATTCGCTCTCCAGGAGCTGTTCCGGAAGGGCGGCGCAGTTCTGCACCACCATCGGATGCCCGGCTCGGGGACTCATGGCATGGATTGCCCGCGCGATAAGCTCCTTGCCCGTTCCGGTCTCCCCCATTATCAGGATGCCCGCGGAACTGTCAGCGAGGCGAGAGAGCGACAGGAGAATGCGCTTGAGCTTATCGTCCGCGGTCAGCATGCCGCCGATTGAAATCGGGAGACCGCTTCCACGGCTGAGCTCCAGGCCTCGCTCCAGCACGGGCAGGATGTCACGAATCTCATAGTGCGCCCTGACAATCGAAGATGCCCCGGCGGGCGGCCAGCAGGCTATCAGCAGTCCCCTGCCACCCTGCCGGCCAAAACGAACGCCGATGAGGCAGTTGAGGCTATCGGGCAGGCCGGGACAGGCCATCATCCTTGAGACATCCGTCGACAGGAAGGGGTTGGCCGGCTTGGCTGCAACCATCTTCGCCATCGTGAGCGAGGCCTCCCTGGATATGCCGGAAACTCTCATGATTGCCGGTGAATCCTGCTCATCCAGCCGGGCGAACACCAGGGCCGAGGCGTGCAGTCTCGACTTGAGGTGTGAAAAGACCGCTTCGACACTCGAGGGCGCCGCATCGTCGGACCGGGCAAGCCTCCTGGCGAGGAGACCATCGAGCCGGACTCCCGCCTGAGACAGCAGTTCGGTGTCCTCGAGATTACCCGCGGCTTCCCCTCGTGCGTCTTCTATGCAAACCATTGCCTTCTCGTGACTCTGCTCGAGCTCGTAAGCCACCGCCAGGTCACAGAGAGTGCGAACGCGCAACCTTCGAGCTCCACACCGCTCGAATATCGACAGCGCTCTCTTAAGACAGGCAACAGATTTCTCGCGATCGCGCGGGCGAAGACCGGCCTCGGCCCGCAGGGTGATACCGAGCTCGAGCGCCGCTCCTATCCGCCGGAAAATCTCCTTGGCACGTGCGATGTGATCTTCCTTCTCCGGCGAGCTCACGCGCGCGATTCCCAGGCACCTGTGAGCCCGCCCGGCTTCGTAGAGATCACCTATCTCTTCGGCAATCCGCACCGCCTGGGCTGCCATCTCCACGGCGTCATCCTTCTTACCCGCACGCAGGTAGACTTCGGCCAGCCTTGAGCGGACTTCCGCTTCCACGTCCTTGGTATGCGGCGACAGCGCATCGATGCAGTCTTCCAGCACTTTTCTTGCCGCGGCAGTATCTCCCTTTTCCAGAAGCACTTCGCCCAGGGTCTCACTCCCCACGAGCCAGGTTCTCGGGTCTTCTCCCTGCTCAGCCTCGGCGATCGCTTCGCGGATCAGACGCTCGGCCTCTGTGAGGGCTCCCCTCGCCTTCTCGATCCTCGCTTCGCAGATTGACGCCAGAACCCGGGTACGGTCAATGTTGAGAGACGATGCGGTCCTCATACACTCGACTATTGCCCTGTCCGCCTCTTCGATCTCTCCCATCTTGAAAAGTGTGTTGGCAAGATTGAGCAGCCTCACGGCCAGGCTCCCCTCATCGCGCGCCTGCCTGGCGGCCTTAACCGCTTTCCTGAGGCACCGCGCAGATTCCTTGAACCTGCACAGGTTCTTATAGACGATCCCGAGGTTGTTGAGCGCGTTCCCCAGGGTTCGCGTATCGCCGCACATTCGCCCGAACGTTGCCGCCTGCTCCAGACAGACGATGGCCTGTCTCCACTTGCAAAGCCTGGCAAGAACGTGGCCGAGCACAAGGTAAATGCCCGCATCCTTCTCGCGTTCATCACCACTCTCATTCCTCTGCGCATCCTCGCACACCTGCGCGGCTTCGCCGTATCTGCCCAGAAGGCACAGAAGCGTGGCCTTCTCCGCCAGCAGGTCTCGTCTGCACCTGCCGGTAAACGATATGTCGACGCCTTCGACAAAGGTGAGAGCTTCTTCCGTCTTTCCCTGCCGCCTCAGGCAGGCGGATGCCTTGAGGATGACTTCCAGCCGCGTCTCTACATCATCCTCCGTGGTCTTCGTGAGCGCTTGCCTGTAATAGGCAAGGGCGTCACCCAGGCTGCCGACGGCCATGCACAGGTCGCCCAGCCGGGCTTCTTTCTGATCCAGGACATCTTCAATCCCCTCCCTGGGACGCCTTCTTCCTGGGAAACATGCTTCAGATGGATTGGGATCGTGCATACTATCTGCCCTCCCCACTGCATCGCTGCTTCTTTCCAGGAAAGAGAATCTCCCAGAGGAGTCTGCCCAGATACCTTGACCGGGACTCTCCGGATACGCCGGGATCAGACACCCCGGGCTCCGACGCGACTCTGCTGGTTCTCTTATGCCCGCCGTTAGAGCGAGACGTAATCCACGTCTTGAGACTCTTCTCATCGTGGACAGCCGTCGCCTGGTACTCATCCGGATCGCCATCCCACCGAGTGGTCGGCGAGCGGCGGCCCAGAGCGGCCGAGCCCCACAACAGCACGGTTGAGATAATCAGGACGATAATGGTCCTGCGCATCAAACCACCCCCTCTGTAACCTCAATAAGACACAAAAAAACGGAAACCTATCCCGGGCCTCTTCTGTGAGGCCTGAGACAGGTTCCCGCGCCTTTCGTGCTTACACTTTTGTGCAGCCCTAACATTAACTCACAGTGCGCACTCCTTGTCAAGCGCGGAGGATAGCACAGGTTTGTACTTCAGGTATTTAGTTGTGGAATCAGCCCGCCTGCCTTAGCATCGGCCATATGTTGTTCGGTACCGATCGTTCATGTGATTCTCCAGAGAGGATTCGGGCCCGCTTATGACCAGCGAAACAGGACTGCTGCATCGGGCTGTCAGAGGCGGCTTCTGGGTGTTCTCCCTCAGAGTAGCGATGCAGCTGCTGACCGTAGCCCGCCTGGTGATCGTGGCTCGCCTCCTCTCGCCCAATGACTTCGGACTCATGGGAATCGCGATACTCGCGATGACCACCATCGATACCGTGACGCAGACCGGCTTCGATGTTGCGCTCATACAGCGCAAGGAACGTGTCGAGGCATACCTTGATCCGGCCTGGACCGCCGGCCTCATGCGTGGAATTGTTCTTTTCGCCCTCCTCCAGCTGGTCGCACCCCTTGCGTCGAGTTTCTTCAACACCCCCAGGGCCGTCCCGTTGATCAGGGTGATCTCATTCTCGGTGCTTTGCATGGGACTGCAGAACATCGGCATCGTCTATTTCCGTAAAGAGCTCGAGTTCCGTAAGCAGTTCATCTTCGAGTTCAGCGGCAGGCTCGCAGACGTGGTCGTCGCCATTGTCGCCGCGGTCATCCTAAGGAGCGTATGGGCACTGGTACTCGCGGTTCTCGCGGGCAACCTGGTCAGGCTGGCCGTGAGTTATGCGATCCACCCGTACCGGCCGCGGCTCAGTTTCGATATGGACAAGATCAGGGAGCTGTTCGGTTTCGGCAAATGGATCCTGGGATCGAGTACCATCACTTTGCTGCTCAACCAGGGGGATAAGGCGCTGATCGGAAAACTGTTCGGCGCGACGATGCTGGGCTTCTACCAGATCGCCCACAGGCTCTCCAATCTGCCCGCGACCGAGCTCACCATGATTATCCAGCACGTTACCATTCCGGCTTATTCCAAGATGCAGGAGACCATGCAGAGGATCAAGGAAGCCTACCTGAGGGTCCTGCAGGTGACGGCTTTCGTGGCCACCCCGCTGGCCGCGATGATCCTCCTGCTGGCTCCCGATGTCACCAGGGCGCTTCTTGGAGAGAAGTGGATGCCCGCCGTACCCGCGATGCAGGTCCTCGCTGTGGGTGGGGCCTTAAGCGCCATCATCGCCACGGCCGGGCCGGTTTTCGTTGCCGTGGGCCGGCCAAGATTGATGACCAAGTACCAGCTTGTCCAACTTTGCGTGCTGGCCGTCCTGGTTTACCCGCTGACCGCGCGCTGGGGGATCCTCGGAACAGCCTGGGCGGTGGTCGCGGCCGCACTTGTCGCGAGCATCCTGTTCCTGCGCCGGGTGGTGAAACTCACCGAGTGCCGGACAGGCAGCGTAATCAGGTTGCTTGCGGTGCCGCTCTCATCATCGGTCCTCGCCACCCTTGCCGTGATGGCCTTGAGGGCAGGCCTTCCGGATGGATACGGAACCCCACTCCGGCTCGTGCTCTCGATTGCCGCATTTGGACTCGCCTATCTTGTCTCGATACATTTCGCCGGGAGGCCGTTCGGATATCAGGTGGTGAGCCTGATCCGGGAGGTACTTGCCGCAGTCCGCTCCCGCTAAACGGAGCCGGTAGAGGATGCCCTGATGCCAGGATCACACCAGACCCGATCGGGGCGGATCGGGGCGGATCGGGGCGAACTTGGTTTGTCCAGATGCCAGGCGCCCGCCAGACCCGATCGGGGCCGGCGCAGGATGCTCAAACGCGAGGCGAGTGAAGTTCCCGGAGTGAGGCGTACGTAGGGTAC
>JAUVJV010000249.1 GCA_030592245.1 Candidatus Eiseniibacteriota bacterium | reverse complement strand
GCTCATAGGACTCGACCTGGACCTGGAGGGTTTTAAGTCTGTCGGTTGCCGAATTCAACGACTTGACGACGTTGACCTTCTCATGCTCAGTGGTCTCACCGGCTGAGGCGGACGCGGCGCAGAAGGCCGGGAATTTCCCGGCGGTCTCCTTCACGATTTCGACCACCTGCGGACCCTTGTCAGCGATCTTGCCCTTGCACTTGTCCATTTCCTCCAGGAGGTCGCTGATGCTCATCTCCCGGTCCCCCCGATAGTCCCTGTCGGCCCGGACCAGCTCGCTGCCGGCATCCGGGATGTTGAGGGTGTGCTCGGTGAACTTAAGCCTGAGATATCGCTTGGGGTCTTTCTGGTCGACGTCGTGAATCTCTCCATCATAGAGCTTCATCACGAGCGTTATACCATCAGGCGCAAAGAAGATCTCTCCCCGGTCGGCCCTGATTGTCTGGGCCGGCTTCCCCTCTATGAGGCGCGAAATCGTCACACCCTCGAGCTCGCTGCCGGTTGACTTGTTGACAAGTATGCTGTATCCCTTCACATCGTTCATGAAAACGCCGTCTCTCAATTGCATGGCCGGCTTTTTCTTGTGTATGGCGACGAGCAAATTCGCTAACCTGTGGTTTGTCTCAGGGACGAGGTAGTTATGCACGGGTATCATAAGGAAAGACAATATAAATGCCGCTATGATCAGCGGCTTCGATATCGAAAGCAGGCTGAGCCCGCTGGTTCGCATGGCGGTTATTTCGTTGTCGGAGGCAAGTCTCATGAAGGCTATGAGAGTGCCTATGAGGATGGCCATGGGAACCGCCATCACAATCATCCAGCCAAGACTCAAGGTAAGCAACTCTGTGGAGACCAGGAAAGGGATGCCCTTTCCTATGAGGACCTCAAGATTCTTGTAGAGGAAGTCGAGGACGAGGATGAAGATTATGACGAATATACCGAACAGGAAGGGTGGGATCTGCTGGGTGAGAATGTACCTGTGGAGTGTCTTCATTTGTGCACCATCGTAGCCAAACGAGGTCAATCAGGCTCTTTCCGAGCCAAGCTACTATAGATGTATGCTGAGGGCAAGCCCTTACTTGGGCCTGCAAATACGGGGGGTGTGGGTGATGGGATGCCATTGGCCCCGAATGGCACGGAAATTGCCGTAAGGGGGATATGGGTACTGGTATATCCACAGGGGAATTCGCGTCGATGAAGTTAGTGGTCACGCTTTCAATCGGGCTTGCGGTCATGCTGATGTGCGCCCAGGGTGTCGTCTGGACCACGGAGGGTGAGAACGAGAATCCGGCTGCTGCGCCGGACTCGGGTTCAGTTCCAGCCGGGACGCCTGGTCCGGAGGATGTGGAGCCAGGGGTGACGCCGGGGGCGGCCGCGGCGGACTCCTCGGGCGAGGGGGAGGGTTCGCCTGCGGCCGAAGCCGACTCCTCGCTCACCGGAACGGAGTCTACCTCCGAGGAAGCCGACTCCTCGCTCACCGGAACGGAACCCGCCTCCGACATACCTGATTCTTCCATAACCGGATCGTCATTCTCGCTTGATGAGTCTGACACTTCCGGCACCGGATTGGTGGCCCCGCTCGGGGAGGCGGGTGACGGAACCCTGGGAGGGGAGCGTGACACCGCCGCCTATCTGAACTGGAATCCATACGATGTCCCCAGCCCCATCTCGCCACCTGAGAGCCTTATCACCATCATTGAAGAGCCGACCTGGAATCCCGCCTGGGACTGGTATCCGCATTACTCCTTCGGTCCTCCGCATGGCCGATTGAGGAGCCGCTTTCGGACGCCCCCTCCGGCCTTCATGGTGGACCCCGCCCTGGCGGGGACATATGACCGGGCCCTTGCCGGCTACTGGGTGGACCGGGGCCGGTCGCGCACTTTCGTGGCCGTGGAGAGGTCGCTGGCGGATTACAGCAATATCGATATCCCCCTCACGTTTCCCGACAGGATCGGGAGGGTGATCGGCCAGGGGGCCAACCTGGCCGTGTCCGGCAGCGAGAAAATCTCGTTTGGCGGGCAGACCAGGTACAACCTCAATGAGCAGGCGACGGAGTTCGGAAAACGGAGCAGGTTCCCGACGCTTGACATGAAGCAGCACCTCAAGATCGATCTCACGGGAACGGTGGGCGAGAAGATCCACGTGACGGTGCATCACGACAGCGAGATCGATACCCCGCTTGAGAACCGCATCAAACTCAGGTACGAAGGCTATGACGATGAGATCATCCAGAGCATCGAGATGGGCAACACCAATCTCAACCTTCCCGGCTCGAGGTTCGTAAGCTATAGCGGGATGCAGCAAGGCCTCTTCGGCGCCAAGGTGATGGCCAGACTGGGAGCGCTTGATGTCACCCTGATCGCAAGCAAGCAGGAGGGAAGAACGGCGAGTCACAGTTTCGTCGGGGCCGGCTCACGCGACTCGATAGTGATAGATGATATGAGGTTTGTGAGGAACAAGTATTTCTTCGTTCTCGATCCCTACCAGCTGTCAGCCGATAAGACCTTCTCCGAGATAGAAGTCTATGTCGATGATGGTGACGGCACCAACAACCTGGATACCGGAGCCCTTGAGGCATATGCCTTCCTGGATCCCGACAACCTGCCTGATGAATCACAATGGGACAGCCTCTCGTACAGGGGCGATTTCGATGTTCTCGAGGTCAACCGGGACTATGCGATCAATCTCCAGACCGGGGAGATATCCTTTCTCAGGGCCATGTCCGCGCCCCACCACCTGGCGGTGACCTATGTTTACGATGGTGAGCCGACCGGCGGCAGGGACGCCGAGGACAGGCTGATCCTCAAGATGATCCGTCCTTCTGATACCTATATGATCGAGCGGGCCGACAAATGGAAGTCCACCCTGGAATTGATGCGCAAGAACATCTATTCGTTCGGCGCCAGCTTCATATCGGAGGACCAGGTGGAGGTCAGCATATTCCGCAGGGAAGGTGATGTGGATACCGATGTGCAGGGTGATTACGCGTACGCAATGATTCTCGGGATCGACCTCCGGGATGAGGACGGGGTAATCGCCGGCCCCGAGAATGGTTGGGATACCGACCTTTATGCTGACGGCGGCAGGGTAAATGGGGAGACAGGGCTCTTGCTCTTTCCTGATCTCAGGCCGTTCGATCCTGTTGTTCCGCCGGATGACAGACCGGCCGTCCTCGAGGTGACCAACCCTGAGATTTACGATGAGCACCACAATAACCTGACGGTCGACCAAAACAGCAAATACTATATCAAGATAAGATATTCCACCCCCCAGACGACCTGGAAGCTCCAGCACATCAACATCCTGGAGAACAGTGAGACCATCACTCTCAATGGCGTGCGACTTGTGAAGAACGTGGACTACGAGATTTACTACGACATCGGGCAGATACGATTCAAGACCGAGGAAGCTGCCCGGCCGGATGCCGAAATCACGGTGAATTACCAGTTCGTGCCGTTCTTTGCCCTCGCCCAGCAGACCCTGATCGGCGCCCAGGGAATTTACAGGCTCTCTCCCCGCTCCTACCTGGGTTCCCTCTGGCTCTACCAGAGCAAGAAATCGCCCGAGGAGCGCCCGCGGCTCGGTCAGGAGCCATCCCAGACAGTGATGGGCGACATCAATGGCATATTCGAGTTCAGCCCCTGGATCATGACCTCCATGGTGAATTCACTACCCTATGTCAAGGCGAATGCACCCTCGAGGCTGAGCATCGCCGGCGAGGTGGGCCTGAGCTTCCCCAACCCCAACACCAAGGGTGATGTTTATGTCGATGACATGGAGGGAGTTGAGGATGTGAGGACCTTCCCGCTCTTGAGGGAATCCTGGGTTCCCGCAAGTCCCTCGGGCGACCGGAGGTGGCAGGACAGCCGGGGTCTCTGGTGGTACGTCAAGGACAAGGAAGTGCGTGAGCAGGACATCTTCCCCAATGCCGAATCCAAGCCGGGCGAGTCCTTCATACCCGTGCTCGAGCTCGATTTCAAGGATCAGAGATACGTCGGCGGCCGGGAGCCCAGCGACATCGACACCGTGGACTTCGATCCCACCCGCCAATGGGCGGGACTGATGCGGCTGGTTTCCAAGACCGGTACAGACTTCACCGACCTGAGGTTCTTCGAGATCTGGATCCGGGAGAAGGCCGATGGGACAGATGGCTGAGATTCCGTCACCATGAATGTGGACCTCGGCGCGGTGAGTGAGGACTTCTACAGGCCGTGGCGGGTCGGCGTTCTGAATACGGAGGACAAGGACAATGACGGCAAACTCAGCACGACTGAGAACACCGGGTATGATGGGGTCTTTTCCGGGGACGATGACGATGATCCCGACGATAATTGGAGCTATACCGAAGGCAACTACTCCCAGATCAACGGAACCGAGGAGAACCCCAGGACAGTGCCCGATACCGAGGATCTGGATGATGACGGCAACCTCGATATGGACGAGGTCTTCTACCGGCTGAGTTTCGATCTTTCCGATACCACCTACGTGGCCAATGAATCAGGTGACTGGCGTCTCTACAGGATACCTCTTACCCAGGGTGAGGCAATGGGCGGAACGCCGAGCTGGCGGTCCAT
>JAUVJV010000283.1 GCA_030592245.1 Candidatus Eiseniibacteriota bacterium | reverse complement strand
GTTTCCACGGCTTCCCCGGGCATTTCCTCTAGCCGATCCCCGAGTTTCCGATTATCTGGAGACCAGTATACCACAGATGCTTGCAGAAGTCAATGTTTGCTTGAGCCGCAATACGCTCAGCCCTCGGAGTCAGAGCTCGGATTCGCCCTCTCACGCCGCAATCGGGCCCGCTTTAGCGGTTGCGGTGCCGGGGCGGGGCGGGCATCCGGCCGGCAGGCTTCCAGAAGCGCTCTACCGGCGATTCCTCCGCCTCCTCCTTCTCCCCACCGGGCGCAGCACTCCCTCCCTTGCCCCCTTCCGGCGGGGTCGAGACGAATGCCTTGTCCTTGCGCTTCGGCATGATGCGGAAGGATTTCTCTGCGGCTTCTATGATCTCCTCATGCAGACCCTCATCCGCGATGGTCTCGGTGAACTTCATCCGGCCCTCGACGATATCGCTCAGGTATTGGTCTATCTCTTCCTGGGAGTAGAAGTTCCGGGGATCATACTTGGAGAGGTCCTCGCCCTCCACGCGCGCGATCTGCCCGGTCCCGAACATGCCCTTCTCATAGCCGTTTATCCTCTTGAGGTCACCGCGCTGGATAGCCGCCATCAGGTTCAGGGGTACCCGCTCGGCTTTCTTAATGAAGTGCTTCTGCTTGACGCCATCCTCTTCGCGCTCCTCGATGATCTCCCCGAGGCCGCCGGTATTGTACTGGAAGAAGCGCACCTTGCCGGGATACTGCTCCACCAGGTGCATCACGATGTCATGGAACCTGTTCACTTTTCGCCCGCGCGACCCGATGATGAACGGATCAGTGCCCACGATACGGACCGACTCGCCCGCCTTGGCCGGCTGGGAGGCGAAGCTGTGGGTCGACTCTCCCCACAGATAGGCCAGCACACCCTGCTCCGGAGTCAGCTCCTGGGCGAAGGGCATGATGGTATTGCGCCGCGTGATGAATGCGAAGATCACGCCATCAAGCTCATCGAGGGACGGCAGGTTGATGCTCTCGCCGCTGATGTCGAGCTTCTTCCTCCCCACCTTGATCCAGAGCTTCTTCCTCTTCATGACCGACCTGCCATTCGCGCACAGGGTCTCATCCAGGAAGTCCGCGTTTCCTTCTGAATCGATCATCACGTTCTCGAAAAGGGCTGACTTATCCGTAAGCGCGTTATAGAGAGCTTCCTGAAGCGTGGCGTCGACATCGGTCTTCACGAAGAAACCCCCGTCCTCACTCCCGAGCGCGGAGCCGTCCTTCTTCAAGAAAACGATGTCATCCTGGGCGACCTGGGTCCCCTCACCCGCCTTGTAGTCCAGGCCGAGATGGTGGCATGACCAGGTGGACTTGCCCGTCGCCGTGAGACCGAACATGAACACGCCGTAGCGCCTGAGCTCCCCGTGAGGGTCCCTGACGGTGACGATCTTGGTGCCGGCGTGGAGGCCAAGCATGCCCAGCTCATCGGCGCACCACATCGACTGTCTCAAGAAACCCTTCTTGTCCTCGCCCATGTAATCGGTGCCGAGCGCGATATTGATATTGTGCTCAGGCAGCACCAGCACCTGTTGCCTGATATTATGTTCTTCGGGTATGTGGATCATGGTGATCTCCGGGCCGGGCTCCTTGCCCACCTTTCTCATGGTGTGGCCCCACATATAGGCGATCCTGTAATTCTTGGCATCGGCGACCGACACATATAGATTGCAGATGGGATTGAATTCGGGGTTATTGCCTATCTGCATCCTCAGGTGTACGAAGGGAATTGTCCTCATGAGATGAAGAACACTGTGGAGCTCCTCCGGGGCATTGGCCACGATGTTCTTCTGTAGATCGGTAAGCTTCGGTTGCCGAATATAGGGACTGCCCAGATAGACAGTCTTGGGGGCTATCCTGCTGGATACCGCTGCCCTCCATCCATAAGAGCCAAACTTGGTCCGGGTAGCCGTCTTGAGCGCAGGCTCTCTTAAATCTTCGAGATTCACCCGCTTGATGTTCTTGCCACTCAGTAGCGGATACAGATTGTCCGTGAATCGCTTGTACGCATCCAGGTCGAATATGTCAGCCAATGCCAACCTCCAGATCTTTAAGGTATTATTAACCGCCGGAATTATACTTTCTCTCCTCCCGAAAAGCGACAAAAAAGGGAGACAAAATAGAGGACAGACACATTTCCCCCTTTTTCCCCAAAATAGGTGCCTGACACCATTTTCTTGGGTTGCATATGTGGCAGGCTAGGAATATAATTCCTATCCGTGAATAGGTACGTTTACTAAATCCTAAAGGGGGATGTCTCCATGGCTCTTAGCTCCTTGATTCTAATCGTGGCCATTGTTGTGGTCATAGCTGTGATCGTGCTCGCGCTCAAGAAGCAGTACAGGAAAGTGGGCCCCAATGAGGTCCTCATAGTATCAGGCGGAGCGAAACGAACGGTCACCGACCCCGACGGTACCAAGCGCAAGATCGGTTACCGGACTCACATGGGCGGCGGCACTTTCGTGATGCCTTTCGTTGAGATCGCAGAGGTACTTCCTGTTGAAGTCTTCACGATTGAGATGAAGCTGCCCGAGGTGCTCTCCGAACAGGGTATCCCCGTGGTGACCAGCGGCACGGCCCAGGCCAGGGTCCGCACAGACGAGCCATCCATAAGACTCGCCGCGGAGCAGTTCCTCGGAACCGGCATAGAGGGCATGCGTGAGATCTCCAAGCAGATAGTCGAGGGCCATGTCCGGTCCACCATCGGCAATATGACGGTCCAGGATATCTACCGCAACCGCGACGAGTTCGCTGACCAGGTCGAAAAAGGTGTCCAGAAGGACCTCGACCGGCTGGGACTCGAGATCATCTCCTTCTCGCTGACCGACATCACAGATAACCAGGGATACCTTGAGTCGCTCGCGAGACCGAAGATCGCCAAGGCCAAGGGCGATGCCGCCATCGCCGAGGCCGAAACCGAAAAGGAAGCGAGCATCAAGTCGTCGATCGCCCGCAAAGAGGGTGACGTCGCGAAGCTCAAGGCCGAGACCGAAGTCGCCGAGGCGACCCGGGACTATGAGGCCAAGCGGGCGGAATACCAGGTCGTGGTGAACCAGAAGCGCGCCGGTGCGGATTTGGCCTATGAGATTGAGCGACAGAAGATGAACCAGATACTCAAGAAGGAAGAGGCCGAAGGCATCCTGCTTGCCAAGAGGAAGTCGGTGGAGATCGAGGATATGGAGATAAAGCGGCGCGAGAAGGAACTCGAGGCCACGGTCAAGAAGCCGGCCGAGGCGGAAAGCTACCGCCAGGAGATGGAGGCCAAGGGCCGGGCGGTCGCGAAGAAACTCGAGGGCAGCGCCGAGGTTGATATCCTCAAAGCCAGGGGAGTCGCCGAAGCCGAGGCGATGAAGAAGAAGGCCGAATCCTGGTCGCTGTACAACCAGGCGGCGGTCTACCAGATGCTCATCGACGCCCTTCCCGATCTGGCCAGGGCCGTGTCCGAACCCCTCTCCAAGGTGGAGAAGATCGTGATCGTGGGCGGAGCGGATGGATCGCTGGGGGCCTCGCGCATCACCGGCGAGGTGGCAAAGATCATGGCGCAGATGCCCACCATCATCGAATCCCTGGGCGGGGGCGAGCTTAAGAAACTTCTGACAGACCTCTCCGCCAAGCGTGGGGATGCGGAAGACAAGTCCGGCCAAGGGGAATAAACCATGGTATCAGAGAGAGTCTCCCGAATCGGAGCGTCTGAGACCCTGAGGATATCCGCGAAGGCTATGGAGCTCAGAGCCCAGGGAATCGACGTCATTAACCTGAGCGTCGGCGAGCCCGACTTTCCCACCCCGGAGAATATCAAGGACGCGGGCAAGCGGGCGATCGATGCCAATATCACCAAGTACACTCCCAACCCCGGCCTGCCTGAGCTGCGGAAGGCAATTGCCGAGAAACTCAAGCGTGACAATGACCTGGTGTATGAACCCGGCCAGATACTGGTATCCTCCGGGGCCAAGAACTCGCTCTACAATCTCTTCATGGCCATCCTCGATGAGGGTGACGAGGTCATCATCCCCGCTCCCTACTGGGTATCCTATCCCCAGCAGGTGAAGCTCGCGGGAGGAAGACCGGTCGTGGTGGATACAAAGGAAGAAGACGGTTTCAAGATCACCCCCGAGGGCCTGAAGTCGGCCATAAGCTTCAGTACCAAGGCG
>JAUVJV010000206.1 GCA_030592245.1 Candidatus Eiseniibacteriota bacterium | reverse complement strand
CGAAGCCGACACAACCGTGGTCGGAACCCCCCGGCTCACCTCCTCGGCGTGGCTGGGGCCTACGAGCACGGCTATCCGGTCTTCAGGGAAGCCCGTGACATCCCGGGCCACCTCCGACATGCGCTTAAGGCTCCCCTCTTCTATACCCTTGGTGGCGATCACTATGATCTCGTTTCCCTTGAGGAAGGGGGCGGCCTTCTCGGCGGTTTCTCTCAAGCCGTGGGAAGGTACGACAAGGGTGACGATCTCCATCGTAATCACGGCCTCGTCCATCTCGGACGTGATCACGATGTTATCGGGGATCTTGATACCGGGAAGCATCTCGGCATTTTCCCTTGCCTCCCTCATGGCCCTGGCGCGTTCGGGATAGAGCTCCCATACCTTGACCAGGTGACCCCGCGAGTGAAGCAGTACCGAGAGCGCGGTGCCCCAGCTGCCGCCGCCCAGGACCGCGACCTTGGCTTTCGTCCACTCCGCCACTATTTCCCCCCTCCGGCCGCGCCGATGCGGTTCTCGGTTCCCTTGAGAAGCCGTCCGATATTGGACCTGTGGCGCACGACCACGATCAATGCCACCAGCAGGGAGAAGTAGAAAACGGGATAGCGCAACAGGCCATTCCGGTTAAAGACCGCAATCAAGACCGGCAGGGCGACTGCTCCCACTATGGAACCCAGCGATACGTACCTGTACCGGATGAAGAGCGCAGCCCAGATGGCTAAGCCTATGATGGTCGAGAAAGGCTCGAGTCCCAGCAATACCCCGACCGCCGTGGCAACACCCTTTCCTCCCTTGAACTTGAGGAACACACTGGCGATGCTACCCGCGATGGCCGCGATGCCACAGATCATTCTGACCCATGTGATGGAGAGCGCCTCGGGCGTCCATATCGCAGGCAGCACGGCGGCGCCTACAAAGCCCTTGCTCACATCGAGCATGAAGACGAAAATGGCAACTCTGAAACCGAAGGCACGATACACATTGGTTGCTCCAACATTGCCGCTCCCTATGGTTCGCAAGTCCACGCCCCTTGCCTTCCCCAGCATGAAACCAATAGGGATTGAGCCCACCAGATAAGACAGAAGCGCTAAGGCCGCAATATGAAGCATCTTACTTGCTTTTCCTCACCCGTATCCGAACCGGTGTACCTTCAAAAGGATAGATGTCCCTTATGCGCTTCTCGAGAAAGCGCTTAAAGCTCTCTTTGATCATGTCGGGATCATTGACAAACAGGGTGAAAGCAGGCGGCTTGGTGCCTGACTGAGCCAGGTAGTAAACCCTCGGAGCCCTCCTGCCCTTTCCACTAGGCGGCTTGCGTCGAATGTGCGGCTCGAGAGTCCTGTTAAGGATCCCGGTCGGAATCCGGGTGTCCCGGGCCGCGTGAACCTGGAAGCACTTGTCCACGAGCTCATCGACGCCCTCACCCGAGAGACAGGACAGGAAAGTCACCGGAATGTAGGGCTGGTGACGGAATCTCTCCCGGACATTCTTGGCGAAATCCAGTTGTTCATCCTTCCCACGGAGATCCCATTTGTTCCAGGCGATCACCATGCCTTTCCCCGATTGCTCGACATAGGCGGCGATGGCGAGATCCTGCTTGGTGAGGCCGCTCTCCGCGTCCAGCATCAGGATAGTCACCTCTGAGCGATCAATGGCGCTTATCGAGCGCAAGTTGGCATGCTTTTCAAGGTCCGAGTCCGCCCTGGCTTTCCTCCTGAGGCCTGCCGTATCGACCAGCTTGACAACCCCGTACTTGGTATCGACGAAAGTGTCGACGGCATCCCGCGTGGTACCGGGCATGTCATCGACTATCATGGTGTCGCTTCCGGCGAGCCGGTTTACCAGGGATGACTTGCCGACATTGGGCTTGCCGACAACGGCGATCGCCGCCACGTGCTGCTCATCGGACTCGACCTCGGGGATCAGCGCGATTATGGCATCCAGGAGATCGCCGCTATTGGTACCGTGCTCGGCCGATGTCTCAATGTAGTTTCCCAGCCCGAGGGCATAGAATTCATTGGCGAAGACCCGGGCCTGCTTGGAGTCCACCTTGTTGGCGACTAAGACAATTTGCTTGCCCGATTTCCTCACAAGGTCTGCTATGTCCCGGTCGAGCGGAGTGAGTCCGGCGGCGGCGTCAACCACAAATACCACGACCGCGGCCTCATCGACGGCCGCCTCCACCTGCTTGCGGATCAGGTGCTCGATCGTGTCCTTCGAGTCCGGTACCAGGCCGCCCGTATCCACAACAAAGAAACGTTTGCCCGCCCAGTGGGACTCCCTGTAGTTCCTGTCCCGGGTCACTCCCGGCTCATCGTCCACGATGGCGACCCTGCCGCGGACGATCCGGTTAAAGAGCGTGGACTTCCCGACATTGGGGCGGCCGATTATCGCGACTATCGGAAGGTCCCTGAAAAGGGACCGCCTGGTTGGAGCCGGCTTCGCGCCATCGGAGCCTGTATCTATCTGCTTATCCTGTGAGCTCATTCTTAAGCCTCTTAAGGGTTTCCTTGAAATCATAATCACCCACTAGCACGGGGAGTCCAAGCCTGTCGCTCATATCCTTGATGGTCATGTCATCCAGGGTAACACCGTCTGCATTAAGCACATTAGGTGGCAGTACCACGGCATCGTATTCGCTCGCGTCCGGCAAGGCGTCCAGCATATCCTTGCCCGAGAGAAGTCCGCTCACCGTGACCATGGGTCCGAACAGCCTGTTTGCGGCGGCTATCACATCCACCTTGAGTCCCCGCTTAGATAGCGTGGAGGTGATCTTCTCGATATGGGGCGCGGCAAGCGCGCCGGTCACAAATGCCATCTTCTTACCCTTAAGCGCCGCCGGGAGCCGGAGCCCCTCTGCACTGTCAAGCAGCATGCGCATCAGCCCCACACCGTTGTCGGTCTGGGGATAGTCATCGTAGTAGGAACCTGGTGGTATATCCAATCCGGCGAGAAGGAAGAGCTCGTCCGCAGCATAGACCACGCCCCGCCAGGTTGCCCGGCGCATCTCGTCCTGGAACTTCTGGATCACGGCGACGATCTCCCCGGCAAGAGCTGAATTCACCATCTTCAAGGGCGGCAGCCCTTCCCTGTGGCATGTAAGCCCCACCGGGACCACGCTGACCGACAGGATGAAGTCATGACGGGAGCAGAGGTCCGCCAGGGTCCGTCCGAGCTTCACGCCATCGTTCATCCCGGGGACCACCACGACCTGCGTGTGGAACCCGATCCCCTCGCTTCCCAGGCGGTCGAGAATCGAAATGACGTCTTCCCCGGGTTTCTTCCCCATCAGCCTTGCCCGCACGTCTTCGTCTGTCGAATGCACCGAGACATAAAGGGGCCAGAGGTGCATGTCGATGATGCGTTTCTCATCCTTGGGCGAGAGATTGGTCAGGGTGAGGTAGTTGCCGTGTAAGAAGGAGAAGCGGTAGTCCTCATCCTTAAGGTAAAGGCCTTGTCTCAAGCCCCGCGGCATCTGATCCACGAAGCAGAACACGCAATTGTTATTGCAGACCGTGGGCTTGCCCGCCTCGAGTTCAGCTCCGAGGCTCTGCCCCTTTACGCGCTTTACCTCAAGGTTCTTCTCCTTGCCTGCGCGGCGCACCTTGAGCGCGAGGCAATCCTCAAAAGCTGCGACGAAGATGTCGAGGAAATCAGTGACCTTCTTGCCGTTGACTTCAGCTATGATGTCATCGGCCTCAAGTCCTGCCTTGGCGGCGGGCGAGGCCGACCTCACATGACTTACCTTGACCCCTTTGGAGGTCCTGGTCCCCGCGCTTTTCCTGGATACCTTCAGGGCTACCAAACAGACCTCCCTGCAGTCAAGATACTGGAGCGGGCAAGGGGATTCGAACCCCCGACCCTCAGCTTGGGAAGCTGATACTCTACCACTGAGTTATGCCCGCTCCAAGTCTCCGAATAAGCTCTAACTCGACATTTGGCTAACTCCTGCAAACGTAACAGAGTGCGACAATCACGTCAAGCAGAATATAATGCCGCTCGAGAGTGCCGAACAGCAGGTTCACGGAGCGACCTAATTCCATATACCCTAACACGTTGGCTGAAGTGGACCTGCAAGATCCCGTCAGGGGGACCTCAGCATTTTGAGCCTGAATGCCCTCCACCCTTCCATTTAAGCTCAGCGTGGCTCCGGTAAATTGAGTGCCGTATGTGACGCCAAGTATGGAAAGGAGGCTTGTCATGCTGACACCCAGGCGGGTGAAGCGCTGACGAGCGCGGTCAAGTGGAACATCGTGCTGAGCCGTACCCTGACGGGTTTCATGATCGGGATCAGCGCCCTGAGGCTCAAGTGGTGGCTGCACGGCATCGTGCTCGGTGCCATAGGCAGCATTCCGATGGTTGTCGCCACGATGGATGATGCCAAGATCGCACTGGGCTCAATGGTGATGGGGATCGTTTATGGCTTCCTGATAGAGCTGATCACTTCCCTGGCGTTCAAGGCCAGGCCGGTAGCAACCCGGCACCAGGCCGGAAGGCTCACTCATCGTCCAGGGGGATGGCGGCGGCAAGACCACGCATGCTACCCACCACCCGGGACTTGTGCCCCTTGCCGTTGGTGTCCTCAACGAGAATAAAATCCCCTGGACGGAGGAGCAGTTTTTCACCGTCAGAGACCTCAGTCTCCAGCTCGCCAACGAGTACGAAGATCAACTGCCTGCAAGGTGCGGGATGCCAATCGCCGAACCAGCCTGCCGGACTCGAGATGAAGGTCAAGTTCTTAACTTTCAATACCTGCGATACGGAGATCGGGGCCGCGGGAGGCGCGTAATCGAGGAGCTTGAAGTCGAGTTCCGCTTCACCGAAATGGGAGTTACCCTCTGCATCCTCATATATCCTTGGGAAGGTGCGTGGTTCTGCGACCTTGATTTCCTGGTCCCCGGGGTTAGTATCCGACATGAGTGAAAAACCTCCACCTGGGAGTTGAGTTAAGCGCTGCCTGAGTCCACAGCCGACTCAGGGTATCCGAGCCGCCGCCTATTTCATGCCGTGCCAGTCGCCCCCTTCGAAGTCGTTTCATCTCCAACCTGTCATAGACAAGGTGCCAGCAGGCACGGAAGGTGACGGAGTCAATTCGTGGCTGCCATTCCT
>JAUVJV010000277.1 GCA_030592245.1 Candidatus Eiseniibacteriota bacterium | reverse complement strand
TAAAGGAAAGCCTGACCTGCGAGGTATCACCCGGTGCGGCATAGTGAAGCGTCATCCATCCGATGCCATAATCATCCAAGGCCACAACCGATAGCGGTATTATCATGTCCGCCTCGAGCATGATCTCATCGCCCGGGCTTTCTATCCTGACATACGGGGGTTGATCCTTTACCACCGTCACCGAATGAGGCCCGTGTGAATTCGCCCTGTGGCCTTCGCGCGTGATCATCTCGATGGAATAGGTGAAGCTTCCGGTAAGGCGCATAGTGACGGCAGTGGAATCGCCGGCCGCCGGAATCATCACCCGCGAAATAGCCCCTTCTGAATCCGCCGTCTCCACCCAGATGCTCTCGGGATCACAGTTTGCCATGACCTCGAAGAGGGCGTCAGTGCCATAGGGGGCGGTGATGTCCCAGACCCCCCGCGGCAGCACCTGCCGGCCAAGGCCCGTATGTGCGGGATAGGAGAGCGTTATGGAACCGTTCTTTATCCTCGGTTCCTCGTTCACCGTGATCCGGTAGGTCCGGGTGGCCTCGTCGCCGGCGGTTATGAAATACCCGATGTCCCGGTCAACCCTGGGAAGCGCGCTTATGAACACACCGTGTCCGCGCCTTCCCGGAGATCCCCCACCCTCGAGGGCAACGGACTTCTCCATCTTGAATGCGGTTTCCTCGCCGCCTGAGAGCACGTGGAGCACGGGACTCTTACGAGTAAAGCCCGTGACCTCGGCCTCAATATCCAGCCGGCTCCCTGCCAGGATCTCGCTATCACCCGGCCTGACCTCGATCGAGACGCCGCTCTCATCTGATACACCCCAGAAGAAGCCCAGGCGCTTGAGCGAATATGAAAAGCTCGAGGCGTCCATCTGCTGCCATGCAACGCCTGTTATTGCGATCACGACGAGACAGGCGAAGAAGATGAACGCATTTCTTCTCCTGGCCCGAACCTGGAAATCCAGCCCGTGCACCCTTTCGGCGATCCCGGCTATGCTCCTGTCGATAAGCACGCGTGAATATCCCAGGCGCTCACGATCTGCGCCCGAGAGATCCAGCACCGTCAGCAGGCCCAGGCCGATCTCCTCCAGCTCTCCTCCGACCCGGGCCGCATACATCCTTATGGAATGAGAGACGGCAAAAACCTGGAAAAGCACATAGGCAAGGGCAGCAAGGGCAGAGACAAGCAGGAAAACCGCGATGACCTTCAGAAGTGAATTCGGGAGCCCGAGGCCGATATCCAGGGCGGAGACAAGCAGCCACGATGCGCCGACCACGAGAAGCGACAGGAAAACGGCCGAGAGCACTCCGGTTGTGATGCTGGCAGTCCTCACCCTCCGGAGCTTGCCTTTGATCTCGTCTACCGGCGCCATACCGTTCGGCATTCGTAACTCCTGGTCAGAAACTACTGTATGAATGGCCCTCAGTGGGTCAGGGCATATGCCACTATGTTCACGGCCATCTTCCTGGCCGCCTGGCGTTTCTCGGCCGGGTCATTATGCACGTCGGCATCCTCCAGCCCGTCGCCTATATCTGTATTATACGAATAGAAAACAACGAGCCGCCCGTCATGGACAATCCCATATCCGTGCGGGGGGCCGCCGTGGTGCTCGTGGATCTTCGGAAGACCACCCGGGAAGGCGTACACCATGTGATAGATCTCGTGGTCGAAGGGAATCTCCACCAGTTCCTGTTCGGGAAACACCTTTCTTATCTCTTTTCTAAAGTATTCATCCATGCCGTAATTGTCGTCGGCCCAGAGGAACCCGCCCGAGGCCAGATAGAGCCTCAGTCTCGCGGCTTCCTCCTCCGAGAACTTGATCTTCCCGTGGCCCGTGATATAGGCAAATGGACAGGTGAAGAGAGCTTCATCCATTATCGAGAGGCGCACTTCCTCCTTTGCGGCCCTCACGCCCAGCACATCTTCCGCCCCTTTGAGGAGATTGGGCAGGGACGTGGGATCACTGTACCAGTCGCCTCCTCCGCGGTACTTGAGCCTGGCTATCTTGAATTCACCGGTGCCGGCGCTTACCACAGCGGCCAGGGCGGACCCTGAAAGCATGGATAGAACCAGGATTACGGTGATTTTCCGGGCGATTTTGCCGCATCTGTTCATCTTAGTTCCTAGAGATGAAAGAACCCTGCAATCTGGGGTTAAACCTACTTCAATATAACTTCGCATCAAACACTAAGTCAACCAAGGCAGGTTTTGCCGCAGGTCGCGGGGATGGCACGCAGGTCGCGGGGATGGCGCGCAGGTCACGGGGATGGCGCGCAATTGGGCGGGCGTCTGGCTGGACGGCTGCAGCCATGCCTCAAAAAAGTCCATCGTCGTCATCGGTATCCAGCATGTCCATCAACTCGAGATCGATGAGATCTTCCGACTCCAGAGTCTCCTGGGCATGGACCGCTTCGGCATTCTCATGCTCGGTCTCGCCCGCCGCATAGCAGTTGTCGCAATATATGTGGCCCCCGTCCTCGACCTGGCATTGTCTGCACAGGCTGAGCCCGCAGGCCGAGCATATCGCCGTGGCTTTGGTACGAGGATGAAAATGACACTTCACGGAAACCACCCCCTCCGGAGACAGGGTTCAAGACCGGATACAGCCTGTTTCCAAACCCAATTAATACCAAGAAACTGACTTGTCAAGCGGAATGTTGAGCCCACCGCCGGAAGCGCCGGCTGGATTTCTCAGGGGGCCCGGCCCGGGGCCGCAGGCCCGGGCATCGAGAGCCCCGTGGTTGACATCCGGGCGTCCCTTGTTTACGTTATTATTAGCCTATGAAAACCACTTACACTCATTTCTCGCGAGCCAGGCACCTGGGGCTTCTCTCCCTGGGCCTTATCCTGCTCCTGTGGTCCCAGCCAGGTCTTGGCGGGCCCGAGAGCGCCCCGGATTTCGCCCTGGATCAGTGCCTGTTGGCAGACACCTTGAGCCTGTCCGGCCTGCTCGGCCATCCGGCCGTGCTTTTCTTCTTCGATGGCGGAAACAGGACCTCTCAGCTGGCTTATCGCTATGTCAGGAACTGGCAGGCCAAGTACCGGGCAGACAATCTGGCGGTGATCGGTTTTCACTGCCCGGAGTTCAAGCCCCTTAAAGCCTATGCCAATGCTGCCTCGGCCGTATCCGCCGCCGATCTTAAGATCCCGGTCGGGATGGACTTCGACAGCAAGGTGCGCATGAAGTACGCCATTGAGGTCTTGCCGGCATTCGTTCTCCTTGATCCCGATGGCAAGATCATCTTTCAGACATCCGATCCCGCCGAATTCAGGATGCTCGAGGAACGGATCCAGACCCTCCTCAGGGAGATCAAGCCGGGCACCGTACTTCCATTCCTCTTCGAACCCACGGGGGGCGCAGAGGGAGAGGCCGCGGGAAAGATAAAGCCCACCCCCAAGATAAGATTCGGCCTGGCCTCGGGATCCATAGTCGGTGCCGACTCCTCAGGCCTTGACCAATTCAAGATCTACACCGACTCCCGCGAGCGGGAACGCGGAAAGGTCTACCTGAGTGGCAGATGGGAAGTGAAGAATGACGCCCTTCATTACAGCGAGAGCGAAAAATCCTACCTCCGGATAATCTATTCGGGCAAGGATGTCTGGCTGCTTCCCGAGCCGCTGGGCACCGATCCGGTCAAGGTGGTGATCAAGCAGGACAGGTCATACCTTCCCCCGGAACTCTGGGGGAGCGACGTAAGGGCCGGCGTGGAAGATGCACATCCCTTCATAATGATGCGGAATGCCATTCCGAAACACATCGTGAGCAATGCCGCGTTCGGAACTCACGAACTTCGGCTCATCCCGGTCGAGGGAGAAATGAGCTTCTACTATATCCACTTCGAGGGGAACCCTGACCGGTAATCTGCGCCGCCCCCTTAAACCCGCATGCTGTCAAAGGCCCACACGAAGACCATCCTGAAGAGCGCCACCGGTGATTTTATCATCCATGCAATCTCGAAAGGACGGCCGGGCGTCACCTGGGACGGCGCTCCTGTCCCTGGCTCCGGTGTATGAAACTAATCGACTTGCGCTCCCTGGGCCTTCGACCCCCGGGTCTACGGCCGGCAGTTTTGGGGGCATCTCCCTGGCGACTTGCTCTCCGGCGACGGGCGAGCCCGGGACTGGAAGGCCTGGAACCGGAAGGTCCGGCCGCAACCGGAAATCTCACCCGGACACAGGTTCCCTTGCCCTCGGTGCTCTCGATCAGGAGCGCACCGCCATAGGCATCCATGATTCC
>JAUVJV010000244.1 GCA_030592245.1 Candidatus Eiseniibacteriota bacterium | reverse complement strand
TAACAATGTCCTTCTTCTGGAGTTGGAAGAAGAGGTTCGAGTTGAGCCTGGTATGCCCTTGATGTTTGCATTGAGGGGTAACAGTCCCAATCCGTTCGCGGGCTCTACGGAGATACTCTATGACGTACCTCGCGATGCTTCAGTAAGTTTGCGGATCTACAATATCCAGGGTCAGGTGGTACGGACTCTGGTAGATGGAATGGTCTCAGCCGGTCGTCACAGCGAGACCTGGGACGGATCTGATGGGGGAGGTCATTCTCTACCCAGCGGGGTGTATTTCGTGAAGATGAGTGCGGGTAGTTACGACCATATGACGAAGACCTTGAAGCTCAATTGATTTCAGATAGAGAAAGTAGTATTGACTTGCCCCCATGCTGATAGCCCGCATTCGGGTACCTGAAGATGAACGGGATCACGCAGATGATAGTTGTGAGCACCATAGCGTTTGGACTCCGGACGGACATCAAGCCATGTGGATCTGAGGTCCGCTGGGTGGTACTCCGGCTATGCGGCAGGTTTCAGATAAACAGCTTCATACATGGGACCTAACAGAGGAGCGCTGACAAGGCGGTGGGACTCCTCGATGAAACCGCCCAGGGTGAGGACATCTCTCATGGCTTCAACCGGCATCGCGCCGAATTTAACGGTGGGCTCGCGCAGGAACAGCTTCCCGCCGGGCCTGAGCGTTCGGAACAGGGCCTTGACAGTCTCGAGCCGGATGGCCTCATCGATGTCATGCAGGGTGAAATGAACGAAAGCGGCATCATAGGCTCCGTCTTCGATATCAAGCGCGCGGATATCACCGGTTCGTATCTCAACATTGGGGTGTTTCCTCATCCGCTTCCGGGCTATGTCCGTCATTGTCTTCGAGGAATCCACGCACAGCACCCGGCCACCTCGCTTGCGAAGGACTCCCGCAAGATGACGCGTGGCAATCCCGCTGCCTGAGCCCAGCTCGAGCACTCTTTCATCGCCTGCGAGGTCGAGGTTCCTGATGTAGTTCCTGTATATGGGCAGGATAATGCTGCCCGGTCGGGTGTTGAGCAAGGCATCAAAGAGGAGGTACATGCGATCCGGATTCTCAAAGTCCATATAACCCTCCAGCGGTATTCACCTGAGCAGAATGATCCTGGCGGTCCCGGAACGAGAATCGGAGCAAAACCTGTATATATAAACTCCCGCCGGCCCCAGGTCAGCGCCCCCGACGAAAGGCTGGCCGGGCGAGGCCTCTATCAGAGCAAGTCCTGCCTGAACCCGGCAGCGCACCTGCCCTGTTCGCCCGCCCTATTTAAGACAGGCTGAATGGCGGATAGACATCCGTTGTCAACAGCACCGAATAGGCGTAGACCCGCAAGCTCCATCGCATTACTCCGACCACAATATTGAAGAGCCCGACTGGGTATTTTTCCGTGAAGAGAATGGCAAACCAGGCAATGACCACGCAAACACATACCGCGACATACAGGAACGTGAGCACAATGGCATGGGGCAGAATCAGTAACCACTTGATCAGCGGCATGCCCCGGCCGAGCTCCTTTTCCACATCAGGATACGGAATCTCGAGATGGACCCGCTGCTCATCGTCCGTTGACGGATATTCGTGAGTGAGCAGGGCAAGGTATGCGTCAATCCGGGCCGCGAACTTGGTGAGAGCTACATTCCAGTCGAACCACCACTTTGGGTATTTCTTCTGGAAGAGAATCATAAGAAGCACGGGACCAAATACAAAGCCTACCCCGTATGCGTAGTGGTACCACCCGCGACCTTCGCAGTTCTCGCCACAGTACCTGGTGAGCATGGCCAGAATGATAAGGATGGGTATGGCCACGAAAAAACGAAAGAACGTCGTCAGCCGGTCACACTTCTCGGGATAGTCAACCGTCAGTTTGACCGGATACTCCGTCGTGCCGTTCGGCATCGTACACCTCCCTGCGCAGAAACTAGTCCATGTACTCTAACTCAGGATCCAGGTACTCACTCGGCACTATAGGCATGACCTCACCGTTGTGGTCAAGCCTGAACTTGAGATGCTCGATGAACGGATCTTCCTTATGCTCGATCCCGAAGAGCCTGGGCATGAGGGACGGGGTGCTGAACAGGGGAGGCTTGGGCAGCTCGACGATATCGACTTCCTGCTCGGCCGATATGCCCGCACGCGCCCTGGCAAGCATGATCGCGGTTTCCATTCCGCCGAGCACATCCACGAGGCCGTTCTCCAGGCCGTCCGTTCCGGACCAGACCCGGCCCTGCCCGATTGAATCGATCTCGGCGCTCTCCATGCCGCGCCCTTCCGCGACCTTATCAACGAAATCATAGTAGAAGGTGGTGATCAGGTCCTCCATCTTCTCGCGCTCGCCATCGCTGTAATCCCTGTCGGGGAGACGACCCAGGAAAGGCAGGCTAATGCCGTGCCCGAGGTCGGCATGGTCTCCCACCTTGACCAGATCGGTGGTCATGCCCATTTTCTCCTTGAGGCCATCGTTGTAGAACCAGCCGCCGATAACCCCGATGGAACCGGTGATCGTATTCGGCGCGGCCACGATGGTGTCTCCATACATCGATATCCAGTAGCCGCCGCTTGCCGCAAGCCAACCCTGGGATATGACCACGGGCTTCTTTTTCTTGCAGCGCTTGATGGCTTCGGCGACCACGTCGGATGCGGTGGCACTCCCGCCGGGGGAGTCGACGCGGAAGACGACCGCCTTGATCTCGCTGTTTCCGGCCACGTGATCGAAGACCCTCTCAAGGCTCCTGGCCTTGATCCCCGTATCCATGGCGCACACGCCGAGGCCATAGATGATCGCCACCTTGGGCTTCTTGCCCCAGTAGTCATCATTGGGAAGCTCGTACCTGGCGAGCTTGCCGGCTCCCACCAGGCTCCTGGACTTGCCTTCCAGCCCCTTGATCACTTCTCTCACGGCTTCCCAGCGGCCGAGGGTATCCACAAGGCCTGCCTCCAGGGCGTCCTTCGCCGGGAACCAGACTTCCTCGTTCACCATGCGGTCGAACTCATCGTGGGAGATGCCGCGGCCTTCGCAGATGTCCGCTCTTGCCAGCGCATAGAAATCGTCGATCATGGCCTGAAGCTGCTCCTCGTCGCCCTCTGACATGCTCTCCTGCGAGAATATCTCGTAAGCCGACTTGTACTTGAAGAAGCGCAGCTCATCAAACCCTATACCCAGCTTTTCCAGGGTCCCCTTGAGGTAGAACCTGCCGGCCCTGAATCCCAGCAGAGACACGTCGCCCGTCGGGTCGAGCACGATCTTGTCGGCGACCGATGCAAAGTGATACTTGGGCAGGCTGGCATCATCAACAAAAACCACCACGTTCTTGCCCGCTGCCTGGAAACCCTTCAAGGCCTCGCGAACCTCCCAGGCCATCTCCCAGCCCATTATCATGCCGGAGGTGTTTATGGCGATCCCGGAGATGATGTCATCCTGCTTCGCCGCATCTATGGCAGCCAGGATGCCTGAGAAAGTGTGGGACTTGTCAAACATCCTGTAGCGCTGGTACTTGACCGGACCGGTCAGGCCCATGTGCAGGTACTTCTTGTTTTTCTGCCCGTAAGCCCGGAAGACATTGCGGTCCATCGCGCCGGCCCTGACGGTATAGGTATTGTAACTGTGCTTCCGCTCGGTGTCCGACCGGCTCTGCGCTGTGAGTCCGATGCGCGCCAGGCTGAAACCGAGGCCCAGCGTGACTTCGTGGTCGCTGAAATAGCGCCCGGTCAAGCGGACACCCGGAAGAGCTTCTAAGACCACACCTGTGCTCCACGGGGCATTCTTGAAGGTGTCACCGTTCTGCGGGGCGTAATCCCCGAAGAAGGTGAGGACTTCATTCCCCAGGGGCCGGATTCCGATGTCGAAGAGGCCCTCCATGCCGCCGCCGGAGGTCGCGAATATCCCGGAGAGGCCGAGCGATAAGTACTTGCTTGGGCGCATCAGGGTGCCGATGGTGACCACGCTGCTCCTCGCATAGGCGGTCTTATCCCCCGTGGTCCAGCCGTAACCTATCCCGAAACTCCCTCCCTTGTCCCCGAATGCTGTGGTCAGCCGGTAATCCCAGATCTGGCCAAGGTCACTCTTATCCTTGATGACCCCGAATCCCAACCTCGGCATCGGAAAGCCGCTGAATAAGCCCCAGCGGTCGAAGTCGCTGAAATCATCCGATGCGCCCGTCCAGCCGAACAGCAGGTCGCTGTGCTCCACCTGCTTGAGCACGGCCGGGTTGGCATACCCGTAGAGACCGAAGCTCATGCTGGCCGGCGAGGCCAGAAGGAAGTCGTATTGAGAGTGATACCGCGGAACCTTGGTACTTGCGGATAGCGAGCTCACAGAAATCAAGATGATCAGACCCAGAACCCCAGCTGTTTGTCGAGTAGACATAATATGATCTCCTCATTTAGGTTTGCTTTGTGTTCCCTGTTTCTCTTCTCTTTCGATTGAAGAGTGTCACAAGATTCAACCTTGCGAGGTGACTTCAATGCCCCTCACGGAACCGGACTTGTGGATTTCCCACATCCGGCTCTTCAGCAAGTCTCACGTAACGGGCGACAGCGTATACAAGTTGTGCGTGATTCGAGGCTTCGGTAACGGGT
>JAUVJV010000423.1 GCA_030592245.1 Candidatus Eiseniibacteriota bacterium | reverse complement strand
GGATCGATAATGGTGAGATAAGCCTGGGGAAGACAATCGGCCAGTCCATGAAGTAGATTCTGAGCACTTGATCCCCTACTGTAAGAACGGACGCTCCCGAAGTACACAGGCCGCACCAGGAACGCAGACCAAGAATCGCAGAGCCGGCGACGACTCCGCTATATATAAGTGGGCAGCGGTGATGACCCCTGCCCATACCCTTATAGTGGGTGCGCGCACGTCTGGTGGGGTGCGCGCACGTCTGGCAGGCGCATGCCGTCCTCCGACGGGCGCTTGCTCATCAGATGGGATGCTTGCACATCGCCCTTGAAAGCGGGCCCGCACTTGAATATGATACCCGGGGTATAGACAGCCCCGGCCGGAGGTACGATGCCTGCTCAAGACAGCATAAGCGTGGGGATAGACCTCGTATCGGTTTCCCGCGTGGAATCCATCATCGACAAGTGGGGAGACAGGTTCCTCGACCGGGTCTTCACCAGGGCCGAGGTGGACTATTGCAGGTCCAGGCACTGCCCCGCCAGGTCGCTTGCCGCCAGGTTCGCGGCCAAGGAGGCTTTCTTCAAGGCCGTCTCGGGCGGGAGCCCCGAGAGGAGCGCGGCCGGCATACGCTTCAAGGACGTCGAGGTCATGACAGAGGCCAATGGGGCCCCACGGCTGAAATCCAGCGGCGCCGCCAGCGACGCCCTCGGCGGGGCCAAAGCATCGGTAAGTCTCTCACATGAACAGGATCTTGCGGTAGCGATCGTAATAACTTCTCCCATAATCACATCCCCGGAGGTGTCAGGTTGATTCCAGCAGTCACGGCACGGCAGATGCGCAAAATCGACGAGGTGACCATCCGGGATTTCATCCCCGGGATCGAGCTCATGGAAAACGCCGGGGCCGGTGTTACCGAGGAGTTGCTGACCTATTTCAAGCCTGCCAAGACGACCGGTATAACGGTGGTCTGCGGCAAGGGAAATAACGGCGGCGACGGCTTCGTGATAGCCAGGCTCTTGAAGAAGAAGGGCCGCCGGGTCAGGGTCTTTCTCCTGGGCAAGGCGCGGGAGGTGAAGGGAGACGCCGCAAAGAATCTCAAGCGCTGTACCAAAGCCAGGATCAAGGTAAACGAGATCGACGAGGCCTCTCTTCCCAGGCTTGAGGATGAGCTCCTGAAGGCCGGCATCATCGTGGATGCCATTTTCGGCACCGGTTTCGAGGGCCGGCTGCGGGGGATTCACCGCGATGTGATCCAGTTCATGAATGACTGTCCGGCGGTCAAGGTCGCCGTCGACATACCTTCCGGCGTTAATGCCTCGACCGGAGATGCCGAACTTGCCGTGGATGCCGATCTTACCGTGACCATGGCTCTTCCCAAGATGGGCCACTTCCTGTTTCCCGGCAAGGGCTATACGGGCGACCTTCATGTCCATGATATCGGGGTGCCGCCCGAGGTCGTCCTGCGTGAAAGGCTGGGCACTTTCGTCTTAGGAAGGTCCGATGTGGAGGAGGCCCTTCCGGTCAAGCTTCCCGATGCCCACAAGTGGTCATGCGGGCATGCGGTCGCCGTTTGTGGCTCCACCGGCTTTACGGGAGCTGCAGCACTGACCTCGATCTCGGCCATGAGATCGGGCTGCGGCCTGGTGACCCTGGTAACGGCGAAGAGTCTCAATGCCGTGATGGAGACCAAGCTCACCGAGGTGATGACTCTTCCCGTGGATGAGACTCCCGAGGGCTCACTTGCTTTCAAGGCCCGTAAGGCCATCCTCGATCTCGCCGGCGGTGCCGACGCCATTGCCATCGGTCCCGGCCTTTCTCAGAACAAGGACACCGTTAAACTCGTGAAGTATCTTCTTCCCCGGCTCGACGTACCGACGGTCCTGGACGCCGATGGCCTGAACGCTTTCGCCGGGCAGGCCCAGAAGCTCAAAGATGCAGGCTTTCCCCTGGTCATAACACCTCACGTGGGCGAGGCCTCACGGCTCTTCGCCGTGGACAAGAAGAAGATCATGTCCCGCCCGGTGGAGTTCGCGCGCAAGGCGGCCAAGGATCTGGGTGTCGTGATGGTGCTCAAGGGAGCGCCCACCATAATCGCCGGCCCGGACGGTGACGCCTATATCAATCCCACGGGCAACCAGGGCCTCGCCACCGCGGGCTCGGGTGATGTCCTGACCGGAATCATAACGGGGCTCTTAGCCCAGGGCGCCGATGCCCTTGAGGCCGCTGCCTCCGGAGTCTATATACATGGTCTCCTGGCCGATCTGCTATTGGAGGAATACGGGTATTTCGGTTTCATGGCAGGAGAGCTTGCCGAGACAATACCTGAGGCTATTGCGGATATAGTCTGGGAGTGACCGTGTAACACCCCTGGGGAGTGTTTTGATGGCGCTACGAAAGACCAAGTCGGTGCGAAAAACAAAACCAGGCGCGAGGAAACAGCTACATTTGAAGCAGACCAATTCGAAGCAGCCGGATGCGAAACAGCGGATTCTCTCGCTTTGCCGCGAGCTCGAAAGCGAGTTCGTGACCATGCGAAGAGAGCTCCACAAGATCCCCGAGCCATCATTCGGCGAGCATAAGACCGCGAAGAAGGTCTCGGAGTATCTCAAGGCGGCCGGGATCCGCCACAAGTGCGGGGTGGGCGGTACGGGCATCGTGGGTATCGTGGGCAGCGGTCCCGGACCCGTCGTGGCCCTGCGCTCGGACATGGACGCCCTTAATCTTGAGGAACGGACCGGGCTTGCTTTCGCATCATGCAATAAGGGATTCATGCACGCCTGCGGCCACGATTCCCACATGGCGATAGTC
>JAUVJV010000007.1 GCA_030592245.1 Candidatus Eiseniibacteriota bacterium | reverse complement strand
GCCCTCGCCGTTGAGCCTGATCTCGCCGGGCATGCCCCTCCGGTACTTGACCCCGTACTCCCGGCTTCTTAAGTAGAGGTCTTCGAAGCCCTTGCCGGAGGTCCGGATGTCTATGAAGTAGACGCTCGCGTCGATCTGGGGCCAGTGCTCCTTTATGAGGATGGTGTCCTTGACCGTGTTCATGCAACAGATATTGCTGCAATAGGGTTGGCCCCTGTGCTGGGACCGTGAGCCTATGCACTGCAGGAAAGCAATGCTCTTAGGCCGCTCGCCTGTATCCAGCAGGGTGAGTTCCCCTTCGGTGGGGCCGCCCGCATTTATCAATCTCTCAAACTCCATGCTTGTTATGACATTGGGGTAGCGGGTGTACCCGTATTCGCTTAAGAGGGTGGGATCGAATACCTTCATGCCGGTGGCCACCACTATGGTGCCCACTTCGACCTCCACTTCCTCATCTTCCATGTCGTAGTTTATGCACTGCTTCTCGCAGGCCTCGTAGCACTTCTCGCAAGCCAGGGGCATATTGCCCAGGCAGTCCTCGGCATTGAGGACGTAGGCCGGCGGAATTGCCTGGGGGAAGGGGCTGTAGATGGCCTTGCGGGTCGAGAGCCCCATGTCGAATTCGTTGGGACGCGCGACCGGGCATACCTCTACGCAGTCACCGCAAGCGGTGCATTCCTTCTCGTCCACATACCGGGCTTTCCTTAAGACGGTAACCTTGAAGTTACCCACGTAGCCCCGTACGACCTTGACCTCGCTATAGGCCAGCAGTTCGATCAGAGGATGTCGACCGACATCCGTCATCTTAGGACCGAGAATTCATATGGAGCAGTCCATCGTCGGATAGGTCTTGTCGATCTGGGCCATCAGTCCGCCGATGGATGGCTCTTTCTCAACCAGGAATACCTTGTAGCCGTTCTCGGCGAAGTCCAGGGCCGCCTGGATGCCGGCGATGCCGCCGCCTATGACCATGGCCGCCCTGGTCACGGGTACCACGGCCTCGGTCTGGGCCTCGAGCTCGCGGGCTCTGGCCACCGACATCTTAACCAGGTCCTTGGCCTTCTCGGTCGCGGCAACCTTGTCGTGAAGGTGTACCCAGCTGCACTGCTCCCTGATATTGGCCATCTCGAGGAGGTAGGGGTTGATGCCGGCCTCCTCAATGGTTTTCCTGAAAGTGGGCTCATGCATCCTGGGCGTACAGGAGGCAACCACCACCCGGTCGAGATTGTGATCGGCGATGCCCTTCTTGATCTCTGCCTGTCCCGGCTCCGAACAGGTATACCTGTTGTTGGCTGCGAAGGCGACATCGGGAAGCGTGCGGGCAAACTCGGTGACCGCATTGCAGTCAACGCTTCCGGCGATGTTCATGCCGCACTCGCAGACAAAGACGCCAATCCTCTTTGTCAAGTTTTCCTCACCCCCTTTCTGTAAAGGAATCTTAGGATGTTATCGGTCTTGAGACCATCTGATACGTGTCCGTTCTGCATCAAGGCGCAGGCCAGGTGGATCCGGCACTTGTCACACGCAGTCAGCATGACTCCGGCTCCGGTCTTCCGGGCCTCTTCGAGCAATTCCATCTGCATCTTCTTGGAAAGCGAGTCGCAGTTGATCCAGAGGTTGCTGCCGCAGCACGGCGCCTGGGCGCGCGTAAACTCCATCTCTTTAAGTGTGACTCCCCTCGTCATGGCCAGCATCTTGCGCGGCTCATCATATATGCCTGAGAAACGCCCCATGCGGCACGAGTCATGGTAGGTCACCTCTTCCGGGCGGGTACTCGCGTCGGCGGCGGCACCGCAGGTCACCGCGCCGCCGTCCCCGGCACCGTCCGCTTCCACGACTCCACCCGCCTTCGGGCGGGTACCCGTGTTCGTATCGCCCTCCATATCGAATCCGGGGGGTGGATTGTCTGCCAGGTACTTAACCGTGTTTATGACCTCAAAGCCCAGCTCCCCCAGGTGAGCCGGGTATTCGTGTGCGAAGGTGTGGTAGCCCTCGGGGCAGGAGACGAAGAGACGCTTAACACCGGCGGCCTTGAACATCTCGAGGTTCCGCCCGGCGAGCTTCCGAAAGAGCTCGACATCACCCGACCATAGGGCATCGTGGCCACAGCAGCGCTCGTCCCTTAAAACGACGGGGTTGAGTCCTGTGGCCTTCAGGAGCTCGAGTGCGGCCTCGTGCGTACCCTTAAGGTCAAGATCGAAGTCGGCGAACACCACGTCGAAGTAGGGGGCGCACCCCACGAAATAGACATCCTCCGTCGAACCATCCAGATCATCCGCGCCACGGGCATTTACCCACTCGGGCAGCCAGTCCATCTTGTTCTGCCTGAGCCGTTCGTTGGCCTGGATCCGCATGAGTTCCTGAAAGGTGCCGCCGTGAGTGGTCTGCGGGAGATTACCATCTATGAGCGCGGTCGCCCGGAGCCTGGAGATAAACCTCGGAAAGTCAACATCCGAAGGGCAGCGCTCCCTGCAAAGACCGCAGGTCAGGCAGCGCCAGACCTCGGTCTCCGATGGGTCCCGGCCGTCCAGCACGAGGTGCTGGACCAGCAAGCGCGGCGAGTAAACCGATCCGGCCTTGCCGATGGGGCAGCTGCCCGTGCACTTGCTGCAGTCGATGCAGAGATAGGCCCTTGTGTCCTTTATGAGGGACGCTACCTCGGCCGCCCTGGCCTCATCTTTGGAGCGGGCTTCTTCCAAGCTCTTTTATCCTCTCGACGAAAGTCCTTATGGAGGTGGCGAACTTCTCGCCCTCCGATGCCGATATCCACTCGAGCTTCAACCGGTCGGGCTCAATTCCCAGCATCTCTACCAGCTTGAGGGTCTTCTCGATCTGCTTTTCCGCCCACCTGTTTCCGAACCCGTAGTGGCAGTCATTGATGTGGCAGCCTGAGACGAATACCCCGTCGGCGCCATGCTCGAAAGCCCGGATGATGTGACCCGGGCTGACCCTGCCCGAACACATGACCCTTATGGTCCTGATATTGGGCGGATACTGAAGCCGGGACACGCCCGCCAGGTCGGCGCCCGCGTAGCTGCACCAGTTGCAGGCGAAAGCAACGATTCTGGGTTCAAAGTCCGCCATCTTGCTCTTTCTTTAACGCTGCCAACTCTAAAGTGACTCTACTTCTCAAAGAGAATATCGATCATCGACTCGATCTGCTCATCCGTATAGTGCTTGGCCACGATGGCGCTCGTGGGACAGTGGGACGCGCAGGTTCCACAGCCCTTGCAGAGGGCCTCGTTTATCTCGACGTATTCACCGGTCTCGTCCTGCTTGAGCTCCGGCGCATGATACTCACATATGTCAACGCAGGTCCCGCATGCGCGGCAAAGCTGCCGCCTGACAAACGCGGTGGCGGGCTCCAGGTTTACATAGGGCTTGGAGAGCAGGGCGCCCACCTTGGCCGCCACCCCCGATGCCTGGGCCAGTGAGTCAGGAATGTCCTTGGGATACTGAGCGCATCCGCAGAGGAATATGCCTTCGGTATTGGTCTCTAAGGGCCCGAGCTTTATGTGCTTCTCCAGGAAAAAGCCGTCAGAGCCCAGCGGGATTCTGAGCATCTCGCCCAGACGGGCCGTGGTATCCGAGGGAAGGAGGGGGACAGCCAGGACCACGGTGTCACACTCAAGTTCCACATCGGATAAGAGCGTGGTGTCAAATACGCCCAGGGTCTCGGCGCGTCCGTTCCCCCGGACATCAACATCCTCATCATCCTTACGCCGGATGAAGGAGACGCCGGCATTTCTTGCATCCCTGTAAAGATCCTCGCCGAAGCGCGTGAACGAGCGAATGTCCCTGTGAATGATGGTTGCCTGCGCGCCGCGCTTGACAGCCTCCAGGGCCTGCTTGAGCGATACCTGGCAGCAATAGCGCGAGCATCCCGTGTAGCCCTCTTCCTCACGGGCTCCCACGCACTGAATGAAGACTATGTGCTCACCCTCATTGAACTTCTCAGTCCCTCCAAGGGTCTTCTCGAAGTCGGATGAGGTGATGACATTATCGAACTCATCGTAGCCCAGCCGGCCCTTCGGCTCGCGGGCAATGCCGCCTGTCGCCAGGATTATGGCACCGGTCTTAAGCTCCCTGTCCTTGAGCTTGACCTCGAAGTTACCCACGAAGCCATCGACGGCTTCGATCTCCTGCCCCTTGAACACAGCTATGGGAAGACTCTCGAGCTCCTCGATCTTGGCCTTCAGCAGATCTGAAGCCGCGGCCCCGGAAGGAAAGAGATGGTCGAGGTTTCTTAAGAGCCCGCCGAGGGCCGGCTCCTTCTCGATCAAGACAACGTCCAGGCCCTGTCTGGCGATATCTATGGCGCACTGTATGCCCGATATCCCGCCGCCCAGCACCAGGGCAGAGCGGTCGATCTCCACTCGCTTGCGCTGCAGCGGCTTTAAGTTCATGGCGCGGAACGCCGCCATTCTAACCAGGTCCTTGGACTTTTCCGTGGCCTCCTCGGGAACATCGGAGTGTACCCACGAGCACTGGTCCCTTATGTTGGCCATGTCGAAGAGATAGGGATTAAGACCCGCCTTGGTGCAGGTCTCCCTGAACAGAGGCTCATGGGTCCGCGGAGTACAAGCGGCCACGACCACCCGGTTCAGTTTCTTACGCTTTATGATCTGCTCGATCTTGGTCTGGGTATCATCCGAACATGTGTAGAGGTTGTCGGTGGCGTAGGCCACGCCCGGGAGCCTGGCGGCAAACTCGGCCACGGCTTTCGAGTCCACCACCCCGGCGATATTGTGGCCGCAGTGGCAGACGAAGACCCCGATCCTGGGCTCCTCCTCGGGATCGTTCATGGGAAGCGGCCCTTCCTCCACGGGAGACTTATCCTCACCGACGTAGGCCAGGGCCCTTGCACCGGCGGCCGAAGCCTGGGCCACCGAGTCGGGGATGTCCTTGGGTCCCGAGGCGCAGCCGCAGAGGAAGACACCCTCCCTGGTTGACGCCACCGGGTCGCCCAGGGGATCCTTAAGCTTAAAGTAGCCGTCCTTTTCCACGTCGACACCGAGGACTCTCGCGAGCTCAGGGGTGCCTGCGCTCGCGATCATGGCGCAGGTCAGGACCACCAGGTCCACGTCGACCGATGCGGGTCTGGCGGTCGCGGGGTCCTCGTACCTTACTCTGAGTTTGTCATTGCTCCCGGTCGTTATGCTCGCGGGGGAGGACTTGATGAAGTTTACACCGGTCTCATCTCTGCCCCTGTGGTAGAACTCCTCGAAGCCCCGACCGTAGGCGCGCATGTCCCGGTAGAAGTAGTGAAAGTCCTTAATCGCGGGTTGGTGGTCCTTGGCCACTATGCACTGCTTGACCGAATAGACGCAGCAGACCCTCGAGCAATAGGAATGATACCTTTCATCCCGGCTGCCCACGCATTGCACTATGGCCAGCGAGGTCGGCGCGCTCCCGTCCGAGGGCTTGACCACCCTTCCGCCTGTGGGGCCGGCGGCATTAAGCATCCGCTCGAACTCGAGCCCGGTAAGAATGTCCTTGTGATCGCCATAGCTCAGGTTCCGGATGGGCCGGGGGTTCATCTCATCGAAGCCCGTGGCCACGATGACCGAGGCCACGTCCAGTTCGATCTCCTCGTTCTCTATCTCGAAATCGATTGCTTTCTTGGGGCATGCCTCGGCGCACTTGCCGCATACGGGCTCATAGGTTCCGCCGGCGAAGTTAAGGCAGTTTTCTTTATCAATGGTGTAGATCAGCGGGGTAGCCTGCGCCATGGGAACGTAGATGGCGCCCCGGTCGCCCATGCCGGCTTCAAACTCATTGGGCACCGAGACTGGACAGACCCGTGCGCACACGCCGCAGCCTATGCAGTCATGCTCGTTCACAAACCGGGAGCGCTTGAGCACCCTGGCCTTGAAATTCCCGGGCGTACCCTCCAGGGCGGTTACCTCGGCGTAGGTGAGGAGATCGATATTGGGATGCCTCAGGGCCTCCACCAGCAGGGGAGAGAGGATGCAGATCGAGCAGTCATTGGTGGGGAGAGTCTTATCCAGCTGGGCCATGCGGCCGCCGACGGATGGAGTGCGCTCGACCAGGTAGACCTTCGCACCGGCCTTGCCCAGGTCAAGGGCCGCCTGGATGCCGGCCACACCGCCACCGATCACGAGGATGCCCCTTGGGGGAGTGGGCTTGCCTGTCGTGGCTGCTTTTGCCGTCATTCCTCAGCCGGTCATTGAGAATAGATCACCCTTGCGTCCTGATCCTGCAAGTTGAACGCTTTCCTCGGACTAAAAGATCAGCTCTTTGCCTTGGCTGCCGATCCTTCCAGGAGACTCAGTGCGTAACTCTTGCCCTTATCGAAGGCCTTGATATTGAGCGTTATGGTCGGCTTAGGTACTGATTCCTCGATCGCCTTCCTGATGGCCTCCTCCGCGACGAAATCCGTCAGGCCGCAGAAGAACCCCAGCATCACTATGTTGGCCACGATCTTCCTGCCGAGTTCCTCGGCGAAACGTGTGGCAGGTATGGAGTGAATGTTCTTGGTCTTCTCCTCGGGCGACAGCGTTACCAGGTCCTCATCGTAAAGGAGCTTCCCGTCAGGCTTGATGTTTAGCCGGTGCTTGTCATAGCCCTCTTGGGACATTCCCACCAGCACGTCGGGCTCGATGACATAAGGATAGAAGATCCTGCTGGGAGAGATTATGCACTGCGTGCTCGAAGCCCCGCCTCGTGCCTCAGGACCGTAGGACTGGGTCATCGTGGCGGACTTGCCGTCATGCACTGCCGCGGCACGCCCCAGGATCAGGCCCATGACCACCATTCCCTGGCCACCGTAGCCCGTGAATCTTACCTCTTTCCTTGAAGGGGTCGTCGCACCTTTCATTATTCACCCCCCAGCTGCTTAGCGATGTTCTCGGTCTGGAAGTCCCTGAATGTGGGTCTCTCGATATCCAGGAACGTGCCGCAGACCACCTTGCCGTTCATATCGATGTCGGCTTCCCTGGGGTCCGCTCCGTGTTTGATGATGCTGTTGTCATGGTAGTGCTTCATCAGGTCCAGCCCCGAGCCCAGGCGGTTCTTCCTGGCGAAGGCGGTGGGGCACGGGCAGATGATCTCGATCACCCGGAATCCCTTCTTGGGCAGGGCTTCCCGCATCGAGTTCTTGAGCCTTCTCATGTGAAGCGACGTCCACCGCGCGACATAGGTGGCCCCGCTCGCGATCGCGAGATATGGGATATTGAACGGGTAATCGTAGCTCCCGTATGGTGCGGTCGAAGCCTTGGCCGAGATGGGAGTCGTCGGTCCCGCCTGCCCGCCGGTCATCCCGTAGGTGAAGTTGTTAACGCAGACCACCATGAGGTCCATGTTCCTTCTTGCGGAATGAATGAAATGGTTGCCGCCGATGGCCACCAGGTCGCCGTCGCCCGAATAGACAACCACCCTTAAGTCCGGGTTTGCGAGCGCAAGCCCCGTAGCGAACGGTATGCCCCGGCCGTGGGTCGTGTGGAAGGAGTCCAGATTAAGATAGCCGGCGACACGGCCCGTACAGCCGATGCCTGAGACCACTGCAACTTTGTCCTCGGGAATGCCGGTTTCCTTGAGGGCCATGATGAAGCAGGTGAGGCCCGTACCCAGGCCGCAGCCAGAGCACCAGATGTGAGGCATCCGGTCCATCCTGAGGAGATCGGCCATCGGGTGAGTATCTTGTTCTACAATCGCAGTTTCTAAGTGAGCAGCCGGCTTGTTCATTTGGCGGCCTCCTTAATTGCTTCGGCAATATCCTCGGGCTTGTGCACATCTCCACCGGCATGAGGTACCAGGTAGCATTTGGCCTTCCCGGCAACGTATCTTTCCACTTCCAGGGCAATCTGCCCGAAGTTGAGTTCCACGGTCACGAACGCCTTCACCCGCTCCGCGAGCTCCTTGATCATATAATCCGGGAAGGGCCATACCGTGATAAGCCGGAGCATGCCGACCTTGACACCCGTCTTCCGGGCAAGGTCCATACCCCTGTGGGCGACCCTTGAAGAGATGCCGTAGGAGACAACCACCACCTCGGCATCATCCATGTTGATCCTCTCGACCTCTATGATCTTCTTCTTGTTCTTCTGAATCTTGTTCATGAGGTGGCGGACCATCCAGTCCTGGGCTTCGGCACTGATGTCCGGATAGCCCCGCTTGTCATGGGTGAGGCCCGTGATGTGAATCTTGTAACCATCGCCCGCCTTCACCATCTCGGGTATCTCGTCCTCCCCGCACTCAAAAGGCAGGTATTCGCCCGGCTTCTTCTTGGTATAGTTCCTGGGCACCAACTTGAGCTCTTCCCTGGGGGGAATAATCACCTTCTCGGTCATGTGGCCCACACTCTCATCGCTCATCACCAGGACCGGTGTGCGGTACTGCTCGGCCAGGTTGAAGGCCTTGATCGTGTGGTCGAATATCTCCTGCGGCGAATTGGGCGCCAGGGCGATTATCTCATAATCCCCGTGGGAACCCCACTTGGCCTGCATCATGTCTGCCTGGCCCGAGAGCGTGGGAAGCCCCGTTGAGGGGCCGCCGCGCTGGATGTTGACCAGCACCGTGGGGGTCTCAAGCACTATGCCCAACCCTAAGTTTTCCATCATCAGGCTGAAGCCCGGGCCCGACGTACAGGTCATCGACTTCCAGCCACCCCAGGCCGCGCCCAGGATGGAGTTCATCGAGGCCATCTCGTCTTCCATCTGGATAAATATGCCGCCCACCTCGGGGAGTCTTAACGACATCCGCTCGGCGATCTCGGTTGACGGGGTAATCGGATAGCCCCCGAAAAACATGCATCCTGCCGCCATCCCGCCTTCGGCGCAGGCGTGGTCTCCGGTCAGGAAATGCTCTCCCGTGAGCACTCTTCTCTCTTCACCCACGTCCTATACCTCCGCCTTTTCGGTCTTGTCAGTTTTGTTCGGAGTCTCTTCGGTGGTCTCGTCCTCTTCAATCAGCTCCGCATAGATTGCAAAGTCGGGGCAGATCAGCTCGCAGAGGCCGCAGCTGACACAGTCTTCCTCACGCACCGCGACCGGGGAGTGGTAACCCTTCTTGTTAAACTCCTGCGAAAGTTCAAGCACGTCCTTGGGACAATACTCGACACAGAAGCCGCATCCCTTGCACTGTTCCTTAACCACGTAGATCCTGCCATGCGGGACCTTGATCGTGTCCGCATCAAGCGGTTTTCTCCAATACTTCACGCTAATATACCCCCATCTGTGGTAGACTGATCGAAAAGGGTATCAAAAATCCCATGCATAATCAATCCCATGAACATTACCATACACCCTATGGGTGCGCAAGCATAATCTAAGCTGTATAATCTGGCTAAACAAGCGGTTAGGAGCGGGTCTCACAGGGGGAAAACCAACATGAAATCAAGGCGTCCGGCCCTGTTCCGGGCTTTTCGGGTAATACTGCTGTGCGGTCTTGTGGTCACTGCTCCGGGGGTGCCGGCCAGGCAAGGTTTGGCCTCACCCGCCATGGTACACGCGGACTCGTACGAGCCGTTCACCTTCGCCGTCCTGGGCGACAGGACCGGAGGGGCCAGAGAAGGCGTTTTTGAGCAGGTGGTTGAGGACATGAGGTTCCTCCGTCCCGATATTATCCTCACCGTGGGTGATCTCATCCAGGGTTACTCAAGTGACTCTGCCGGGGTTGAGGCCGAGTGGGACTACACCCTGGGGCTGATGGGCAGCATCGGGATAGAGTACCACCTAACCCCCGGGAACCATGACATATGGGACGATCAGAGCCAGGCCATATACGAAAGAAGGGTGGGCAACCGCAACACTGCCTTTACCTACCGTAACAACCTCTTTGTCATTCTTGATGTGTCCGTCCACTACACTGCTGCCACTGTGCCGGAAGAGCAAATCGCGTGGCTGGAAGGGGCGCTTGCCGACTCGCCCGATCATGCCCACACCTTTGTATTCTATCACAAGCCCTTCTGGTGCGAGGACTTCTCCTCGGAGAGGGCCAACCTTCTTCACGAGGTCTTTGTGGAGAACGGTGTTGACGCGGTCTTCACCGGCCACTACCACCGCCAGTTCTACACCGAGCGCGACGGCATCCGCTACTACAGTGTCTCGAGCTCCGGCGGCGGGCTTCCCCGCTGGGCAGCAGGGGAGGGTTCATTCTATTCCTATATGTGGGTCAAGGTCGATGGTGACGACTTCGAGATAAGAGTGCTGGAACCAGGGTTGGGAGATGCGGCCGATGAGATAACGATGGACGACATGATGAGGATCGACGAGATCCTCTCGGGTGTGGTCGAAACGGAGGAGATCCTACTTGAGGTCCCTGTCCTTGAAGGGACGAAGAAGATCACGGTCAGCGTGGAGAATCCCTCGGCCGAGATGACCATCGCGGACACCGCGAGATGGTATGCCCGGGATTCCTGGACCGTCGATCCCGAACATGACTATGTGGAGGTGCCACCAGGCGAGGTAGCGACCCTGACGGCCTTTATCTCCAACGAGGAGCCGCTCTTCCCGGTACCGCACTTCAGTGTGCGGGTACCCTACAAGGAGGGCCGAACCATCGAGGTCAGCCGGCCCATAGCGATCAAGCGACTCATTCACTCTGAGCCTTGCGTCGAGGTTCCTTCAATTGACGGGAAACTCGATGATGAGGCCTGGCAGCTTCTTCCGGTTGAGGAGGCAGGCTTCGGGTGGGCAATTGAGAACGCACCGGAAGACTCGACCCGTTTCAGGCTTTGTCATGATGAGGCGAATCTGTATATCGGCGTGGAGTGTTTTGACAGCCAACCCGATAAGGTAAGTGGAACGGTTGAGGAGCGTGACGGCTTCGCCAATCCCGATGACACCATCATGCTTCTCTTTGAGCCCGTGCCCGGCTCGCGGGAGTTCTACCAGATCACGGTAAATCCCATCGGTACCATCTTCGACAGGTTCATCGAGATATGTCCTTTCGGCTCCTATGTCATGCATCCCGAGTGGGATGCCCCCGCTACCATTGGCGCGGAGATCAATGAGAGAGGCTGGACCGTCGAGATCGCCATTCCCCTTGAAGCACTCGGGGGCGAGCCCGGATCCCGCTGGGGCTTTAACTTCATGAGATGGCACCACCGTCTTGAAGGCTCCACCCACTTTCAGCCCCCGATCCGGTATGACTCAGCCTATATGGGAGCCTTGGAATTCAAGTGACACAACCTGGGGAGTAGGCAGCCTTATGGGAATTGATCTGTCTTAGCGAAGATGCTCTGCCGGGTCAGAGTTACTCGATATCCCAGGGTGGCGAAGCCAGGTTGCCCGTGAAGGACCCCGTCACAGCGACCGAAGGCATGTCTCCATATTCACTTCCCAGCACGGCCTCTATTGAGAACTCCACGGTCTTGCCGTCAGGGCACGGTAGCTGGTGGAAGGTGATGGTCCCACTGGCATCCTCGGTATCGGTGGCAAGCTCGTTGGGCGGATCGTTGAGGAACATGTGGACGCCCTCGGGTTGATCCCAGACGAATGTGATGGGGAAGGGTAGAGGTGTCTCGAGTTCGATGTCATCTACCACTGCGCGCATCCGCCAGCCGGCCTCTGCGGACTCCAAGGTCCCGAACCAAACATGAAGGGCCGGCACGGGGACTTGCTCGGGATTCCAATCCCCACACCAGGCATAGGTCTCTGCCGAAGCGGGAAACTCAATGACTGAAGAGTCCTCCCGTGTGAAGACGAGCGAATTGCAGGGATCGCCGCATCCCGGCCCTGGTGATCCGTCATCGCCACAACCTGTGAGCAGCGTGATCAGGATAATGCTTGCCGCGAGGGTGGCCCCCGCACTGCTGAGTATCTTGTGTCGTCTCATTCGTAGTCCTCCTACCATCAGCGTCAGTCCTGTTGGGACCTGCCTTTAGAGTCCCCATAGCTAAGACACCGCCGGTCCCCTGTCAACTCTCAACAAATCTCTCAACCGAAATGGACCAGGAAACGGGGAGCAGAATAAAGCGTCGCCTGCATCCGGCTTGTTATGTGAATCTTCCATTTCTACTCAAGTCCATACACCTGTCTCGGAGCAAGATATTCTGGGAACTTGTCGAGCAATGCCAATCGTGCTGCATAGCACAGATGACACTCATCTACGTATTCATCTTTCAGCTCAAGACCATGCTCCTCGACCAGACGTATCGGACCTCCACGAACCAATGGACCACAAATGGGATGCTTTTGGGCATCGTAGCCTTGAACCAACTCTGAAAACGGTGTCTTCCAACAGTCCCCCATGCTAATGCCCTGGCAGATCTGAACGTTGCCGTAGACATCTACATGAACGCGTTTTGGATTCTCCAAATCCTCGTAGGGGCATTCCTTGAGTTCCTCACAGCATCTGGTTGGCAATCCCTCGGTGAATTTCTCAACTGCCCTTCCTATCAATTTCATCCCGCTGCTGATTCCAGGTTTCCCCTTCTCTTGGATCGGTTCTGCATCTTGCTTGACTTCCGGCCTGGCCTGGCAGAGCGAATACGTTGGCATTCCCAACTGTTCTGCTGCAGCGAGAGCACATTTGGCTGGGCTCTCTGCAACGTCACCATAATGGAGGTCGTCATCTCTGACGCTCAGGTCTGAGATTCCAAGATCTGAAAGCGGCTTCAACCATAGTTGTGCATCTTCAATGCATGTCGACCAATAGCCGTTGGATACGATTCCTGCCTTGAATCCCATTTCTCGCGCAAGTCTGATGCCTTCAACCATAATAGGGTAGAATAGAAACGGCTCACCGCCCTCAAAGTATACTTCCTGAACTGTTCCGGTCTGTTTTGATTCTTCGAGCACTGCCGTTATCTGCTTCAACGTCATCGTTCCTTTTGACGTGGGACTGCAATAGAGAAAACAATGATCGCATGTCAGATTGCAGGTGTAGCTCAGAAGAAAGTGAACTCCGGTGATCATCATCTATTCCTCACATACCTATTGCATAGACTGATCCTGAGAGCTACGTTTTATACGGCTGCTGGCCAAGATAAAGATCAGCAACCCTCTATCTTCAATTACCGCGACCACAAGCACTTGTCAACACCTTTACCAATGGGACGCGCGCTATGCTTTTTCCGCCTAATGCCGTACCTGTGTGCTTGATATTGAATCCATCGGACTCCTAACACCTTTGTCTCCGAGATAAAGAGGGGACAGCGCCCTTTTTCGCAGAACCGGAAATGGGTGCTGTCCCGGCCTTTGAGACCGCCGGCTCCGGAGACATGGGGTTGGGCGGCGACGAAGGCAGTGATCGGGGCCCTTCGCCCCACGCCGGTGCTTGACAGACTGGATAGGTAGGTGGTATCCGTTTCGGGGCTGGGTCAGTGGGGTTGCTGAACTTCATTCTGACGGGCAGATGTACATAACGGAAATCTCTGGATCAGTCCATGCAGTAGTCGTGTGTAGAATCAGAGGGGGAATCGCTCATGTTTGAATGGCTGAAGTCATTGTTCAAGACACCCCAACCGTCTGGCCCGCCACAGCAAGTGATGGCTTTCACCATCTCGAATCCCACCATCACTCAAGGGGTGATCGTTCCGGAGGGAGATGTTTGGCGCGTGGACTGTGCGGAGAAGCAGACGATCCGCCTCTTTGAGGTGCCGGAGCCTGGCGTCGAACAGTGCATGTTGACCTATCGGGCACGACTGAAGACAGAAGATGTCCAGGGACGTGCCTATCTCGAGATGTGGTGCCGAATACCAGGACGGGGAGAGTTCTTCTCGAAAGGCGTTCGCAACGCCATCAAAGGGACAACCGGCTGGGCGTCCTACGAGGTTCCTTTCTATCTGAAGAAAGGCCAGAAACCCGATCTTCTGAAGCTCAATCTTGTGGTTGAGGGAAGCGGTAGGCTATGGATCCAGGATGTGCAGGTTCTTCAGACTCCTCTGCAATAGGGCATCACAGATAACTGATACACAAGGTCGGCCGATCACCTGCGAGCCGCGCGGCGGATCGGCAGGTGCATCGGCTTGTCAGGCAGTTTGCTCCTTCAGTTCTGCTCCGCGAGCGATTGAAATCGCCGAAGTGCCAAAGGCGTAGGTTGCGAGCGCGATATATTTCCCACGAAGTACACAAGGTCAAATGCTGCGCTCGGCACGAGCACAGCCCGTGAATCCTGTGCTCTCCACCCTCGATCCTCCTGCAGCCACCTGGCCGCTTCTGAATTCTCTTCAACTCCGCGGAGGTCGATCAAGAAAATGGGCACTCGGACTCCGTCGAGTGCTCCGTCCATGACATCCTCGGGAACCACCTCAAACACCCGTTCACCTGGAGGAAGATCTGGCCGGTATGATCCCTTTCCAAAGGTCCCGCCGACTGCAATGTACGCTTCACCGAGCTCTTCACTCAACTGCACACCCATCGGCTCGAGCGTGCCCTCAGCGAGGCCAGGCATACGGAACGGACTCTTGGCAACATGCAGGTTGTGAGCCCAGATGATCGCCTTTTCGCCTACAATCTCTCGATCGAGAATCCAAAGTACGGTCTGAGCCATCCCGCGCTCGCGTATTGCCCCACCCTCCTGCCGGTCCGCAGACGAGAACAGGGCATTGCCCATCCTTCCGATCTCGGCCAACAATAGCGCTCGCTCGTACTCTTTCTCGGAAGAAGAAGCAACAAGTCTTGCCCTCCCCAATCTCAAGGCCTCTATCAATTCGTCATAGCTTTCGCCAAGTTCTCCTCGTCTTTCGTTTGACAGTGCTGCATATCTCTCCCAAGTACTGGGCCAGAAGTCTCCGCGCTGAAGATCAAGGCCAAGCTTCGCGGCGTCTAACTGGATGTCTGTCCCCGCGATATGAAGAAAATCAATGACGCCTTGGACTCCCACGGCGGGTGCTGTGATATCCATCCCAAAGATGCGGACTTTCTGACCTGGCTTGCAGCCCTCGTTGAATTGTCGGACCCATTGGACTAGCTCCAGCATCTCCTCCGTGTCCCATAGATACCAGCCAGCCAGACGATTCATGAGACCTCGAAGATCACCCTCGCCAGATGTGACGTAACGATCGAGCGACTCCGCATGTGGAAAGCTTTCCTCGAGGATGAGGGCACGAAATCCCAGATCCTCGATCAAGTGTCGAACGAGCAGACCTTTCAGGAGTAGTTGCTCTCGCGTGTCGTGACGACTCTCACCCACGCCAACAACCCGAGCGGACCCGATCGCCTCCCGGAGCGACTCGAGATCTGCTCCAGGAAGCGAGGAGTCAAGGCTCTCAAAGGCGATGATATGTTCTGAAACCCATTCGACGAACGCCTGGGAGTCAGAAGGCTTCGCCTTCGCACACCCACACGCCAAAGCCGCCACCAGCAAGCCCCACAGAAAAACTCGTTTCGACTGGAACATGTAAAACATTGCATCAGGCCTCATGATTGATGGCAATCCGCAGCCCCGTTGGCGCGGTGTTCCGCGGCCGCTGCATGTGTCTTGTTAGCCGTTCTCATTTAATGACCTTTACCGATTTCCAGCACTCATCGTATCGCTTGCTTGCGATCCGGGCATTGTAGGTCCGAACATCGACCCGTGCCGGGTTGCGACGAATTACCATTCCGAACAGATCTTCCAGTCCACACGGAGCATAGACTCTATACTCATCTTTGTGTGCCTTTGTCAGGGCAACAGCCGTACAGGTTTCCGGCCAAGTGGCAATAGCCTCCTCGATACCATTTACGGGAGGAACACGGTATCCAAACTTCTTGTGAAACCACAAATGTACTGCCGCCTGATTTGTCACGTCCCACGGAACATTGGGCATATGAGCTTTCATGATGTCCTCGTATTCCCGGTCCTTGTGCTCTGAAAGATCCGAAAGATCGAAATAGGCGGCATCGACATCTCTGATAGGTGTCGTCGTTCCGCCGTCGAGGCGATCGAAAACAATATTCCGGATGACACCTCCACCGATACACCATTGGGGTAAGGCCAAGTCTGACACAGTGTCCAGTGCAGTCATGAACCAGGGATGCTCACTCAGGATTACCAGCAGTTCTGTTTCCAAATGGTTCTTCATCTTGTCCACGGCTAACTACTGCATACACTGATCGTGAGAGCTACGTTATATGCATCTGCCCGTCAGAGTAAAGCTCAGCAGCCCACTATCTCCAATTACCGTAGTCTCAGCCTATTGTCAACACATCACTAATGGTGTGTAGTTGTAGCGTGGAATTGGCATCTGAGAGGGTGGTGGAGTTGACACTGCGCAAGACACGGAACGTCTTGACGTTTCAGCGTTATAGTGCTATGATATTGGTATGAGCAATGAGAACAAGCGAGCGACAGTCTACTTCGATCCCGAGATCCACCGGGCCTTGAGGCTTAAGGCTGCCGAGACCGACCGCTCGATCTCAGAGATCGTGAACGATGCGGTCAAGATGGCCCTCGCGGAGGACGCGGAGGATCTGGCAGCTTTCGCTGACCGGGTTCGCGAACCTGAGCTCCCATTTGAGGATGTGGTGAAGGACCTCAGGCGCCGTGGCAAGATATAGAGTCCTGATCAAGGCCTCGGCTGCCAGGGAGATCGAGCAGATCCCGAACAGGAGAGACCGGAGACGGATCGTTCAGCGAATCCGGAACCTTGCTGATGAACCCCGGCCGCGCGGGTGTGAGAAGCTCTCCGGAGAGAACCGGTATCGGGTGCGTCAGGGCCGATATCGCATTGTTTACTCGGTTCATGATGAGCATCTGGTCATTCACGTCGTGAAGGTCGGGCACCGCAAGGATGTGCATCGGAAGTAGGTCCGGCCGCCGAGCCGCTAGAGCAGGTGTCCGGTCTTGACCTT
>JAUVJV010000147.1 GCA_030592245.1 Candidatus Eiseniibacteriota bacterium | reverse complement strand
CAGGGCAATAACGAACTCATCGCGGCCTCCTGGCTCGATCTCGAGATAGAAGGGAAGGTCCGCCGAAAGAGCTCCCGTACCACGTCCCTCCATGATGCCCTCACCAATATTGAGGACGATCCTGAGGTCGTCGATCCTCCAGTCCTTTCCTCCCCCATGCAGCGTGAGCCGGCTTATGTTCAGCCCGGGCGCCCCCCCATGGGAAAGGTCTATGCCGGCGCCGAGGATAAGGTCCTCGATCCTGCTTTCGGGATTCAGTTTTATGGCGAGGGCCGTAAACGATAGGGAATCGATCGCGATGGATGGCAGGCCCGGAACCGAGCCATTGCGCGGGAAGCCCTCTTTCCCCGCGTCGCCATCGCTCGCAGGAAGGACGCTGTGCTCGGGCGACAGACTGTCGGTGGATGCAAACAGGGCTTTGATTCCCGGGATGTCCGCATTGAGGCCGTGCGCAACGAGGTAATGCGCCTCGATATCGTTTCTTAGAAGCGGCAGGAGCCGTACACTCACCGCCAGGGTGTCCGCGGAGAGCACTGTGACGCTGTCCGCCTCCCAGGAAACTCCCTCGAAGTGCAGGGCATTAAGACGAGGCCAATCCGCATCCGAAACCGATAGCGTCCCGGGCAGGCTGTCCGTGATGCGGGGAAGCGCGTACATCAGGATCTGGTTCCGCATGGGTGCGATAAGCAGCAGGACAAGGAGAACGATCACCAGGCCCAGCACACCGAGCCCAACGAACCCCAGCGCCTTGAGAACCCTCCTCAGCATCTGACTTTCTCGCTTCACCTTTTCCCCGTGCACCTTTGTCGTTTTCATAGTCTAAGCCTAATAAGCAGGACCGATCGCGATGTGATAGGCCCATCTCGGTTCAATCTTATCCCGGTGAGTCAGCCTGTATCCAACATCGAAGCGAAGCGGGCCTATGGGAGTCATCAACCAGACACCCGGCCCGACTGCTACCTCGAGCTCCCTCAGTTTGACCTCGCCGACCCGGTACCACACCTGACCCACGTCCATGAACAGGGTCCCCCATACCTCCCAGAAAAGAGCCCGGCGTACTTCAAGCGAGCCCTCCACCTTGGCCTCGCCCCCGAGCGGTGCACCCGCTTCATCCTTCGGTCCGAGCTTGCGTCTAGAGAATCCTCTCATGGAATTGGACCCACCGGAGAAGAAACGCTTGCTCGGAAGAATCACCTCGGATGTGCCCGTGGGGGTTCCGAAACCCAGATTGAGCCGCATGGCCAGCACGCCCGCCCGGATGATCGGAAGATAAGAGGAAACCGAACCTTCCCAGAGAACATAGTGATTGTCCGATATCGCCCAGCTCGGCGCCCACTTGATTCCGGTCCAGGATGAAAGGCCGCTCCTGGGGTTAAAGGTGTCATCCGTCTCGCTCTGGTTGGCCCGGACCGAGAACTCGGTGAGCAACCCCACTTCCACTTCCTCCTCGAGCGGATCGTCTGTCTTCCTGTTGACCTCGACATTGGAGACTGAGAGCGCAGAGCGCACATTGTTGTCGAGCGTGAAATAGTAGGCCGATGAAAGTTCGATCCCGGCCTCAACCTGTTCGTATGCCTCCTCGTTCTGCCTCTCCAGCCGAAACAGGATGCTCTCGCTTGTTCGCGGTCCGATCAAGGCGGGCCACCAGGCTGAGACATCGGCTCGCTGCAGCAGCATCGAGGCTGTGGCGCCCAGGTCGAGACCGCGACCGCGCTTGAAGATGTTACGGTGCCGCCACCCGGCACTCAGGCGAAACCCCTCGTCATTCCAGTAGCTGACTCCCCCCTTGAGGGTCCGCGGATCGCGCATGGCGACATCCACACCGACATCGAGGGAGTCCCCTCCAACCTCCCGGGTCTCGATGCGGATCCGCCGGTAAAGGTCCAGCCTCCTGAGATTGGTCTGCGCATCTCTTATCTTCTTGGGCCTGTAGCGCTCACCACGCTTTATGGACGTGACTTTCTCGGTCAGGCCCAGAAGGTCAGCCTGGTCGGCGTCGACAACAACCCTCCTGAAGTAGTTGACCTCACTTGCATCCACTGTGAAACCAACATTGACGGTCACACTGTCGGTTGCATCGATGTTCAAGGAGACCTGGGCCCTTGCATATCCCGAATCCTGAAGCAATGCCCGGAGCGCCTCCACCGTATCCGTCGCATTCTCATCAGCAAACACGGCGCCGGACTCTACCGCGATCCCGCTCCTGGCCTCGGCTTCAAGATCTTCAGGCATTCCCTCGAACGATACCGATCCGACCACCACTGGCGGTCCCCGGTCGATGATCAGAATTGCCTTGAGTTTCCTTCCCGCGTGATCAGGCTCGAAGGCAGCGTTCACCGAGGCATATGGGTAGCCCCGCCGGGCAAGGAACAGCGTGGTCCGGCTGATGTCCTCCTCGAGTAGATTGACATAGAAGGCCGGCTTCTCCGAGAGAGCAAGGCCCGCCTTAAGGGTGGACGCCATTTTTTCATCCAGTCCCCGGACCTCGAGCCTGTTGGTCTTCCAGCCTTTGTAAGCGGAGGCCTCACGCTCCCACTGGGCCAGCGCTGGGTCTGCTCCACATGCTACGAATACGCATACCACTAGGACAGTGACAACCGCGGCCAAGCCTACCCTTAGACACTTCATGCTCCTATTCTATCACAGGTGCGCCAAAACTTGAAAAGCATTGGATTCACCCTTCCAGTATGGTAGAATTAGTTTAAGAGAGTGTGCGAGAGTTCGGCGAGTTCCAGTCTGTCATTCGCTCGATCTGGACTGTGGGAGGTGGATCATGGCGACTTCGGAGTCCAAGCGCAGACTTACCCTGTTCCCGTTCTTGCTGTTGATTTTCGCCGGTTTCTGCCTGTATACCGGTCCTGCGGGAGAGGCACAGGCAGGATATCGCATTGATTCTGCATGGGATCAGGACAGTTCGATAGTGACCTGGAACATCTCGATCGAATCCGGAACCCCCACTCCCTTCAGAGACTTCCATATCAAACTCAAGAATGATGCGGACGGGAATCACTTCGAGAAGCTTCAGGCTCCCACGGGGTGGAAGATGAGAATCGCCATCATCCCCGGTGACCCGAAGGAGTACTGGTTGAGTTTCTTCGGAGACAGCGCCGTAGATGGCACGGAGATTAGGGTAAGGTACACCGAGCTCGGGGACGCGTCAGACTCAGACTGGCGGCTTACCAGCGACGGGGACATCGACCCCATGACCGGCGTGATCCAGGGCGAGGACGATCCACCTACCCTCGTGCCCTTCCGGCGTGGCGTTAACCGGACCGCCAAGGTCGCCGTCCATGTGCTCCCGCACAACGATACGATGACCTGTGTGAGGCATTTCCCTTCCCTGGAAGGCTGTCAGGACATCATAACCACCAGTAGCGAACACGATGTGGATTTTTTCCCGGTGTTCTACGACCTGGTGGAATACACGTCGGTGGAATACAGTGTCACCTGGCCCGGAACCTACAGCTGCGTCTTTACGAGTTGTACCGAGAGTACCGTGGGCACAATCAGGTGGCCCGCCGGACACGGCGATCCCGAGCAGTGGGAAGACAGCATTTGGAGCGTCTGGATTGAGTGCCAGCAGGGACCGGTCGCTATTCCGGGTTGGGGCTGGCTGTACGAGCCAAACCCTTCGATGATCTGCATTGTACCCCATAGGATATCAGGCGCGATCACGTTGGTCGACTGCAATGCTGGACCCAATTGGCTGCAATGTAACTTCTGTGCCGGTTTCGCGGGCGCTGCGGGAGATGCTCCATGCGGCGCGTCCAGGACAGAGGACAAGACCTGGAGCGAGATCAAGGCAATGTTTGATTAGACCGAGGCGTTCTCAGATTCTCTTCCGTCTCAGGTCTATTGCAGGTGCACCAGCTTCCGCATGGCTTTCCGGGTTCCAGCCTCGACTTCCACGAAGTAGAGCCCGGATGCCAGGTTCACTCCGGCATCATCCGTGCCGTCCCAGGTAACCATATGCTCGCCGGCATCATACCGCTGGTCGGCAAGCGTGGCCACAAGCCGGCCTCGCACATCATGCACGGCGATACGAACGTGCCCGCTCTGCGGAAGCGCGAATCTCAAGGCCGTACTGGATGCGAAGGGATTAGGCTCGCCGCGGCCGAGCCAGACGCCTCTTTCCGTTCCACGGGTGCGATCCTCCGTGACGCCGGCTGTTGCACCGCCAACCGCAAGCGCAGGGTCGCCATAGAGGTTGAAGTTGTAGATATTCATGTATTCGTACAGGTTGTTCCACCCATAGGTGGCGTGGGCATGGTACTTGCCATCGTAAAGGGCGTCTCCCACCCTCTCCCCTTCAGCAATCATGTACCGGTTGAACTCATAGCAGATCTGCTCGGTACCACCGGGGCCGTTCTTCCAGTCGGCGGAGATCGACGCGGGCCGTGATGCGCTCACTATGCCGGCCGAAGCTCCCCAATCCGGTTTGGTAAGCAGGTCGATGCCGCAGTTGCCATAAGGATTAGGATCGGGATAGCCGACATTACATGAAATTGCGAAAACGATCGACGGGTAGTCATCGTCCAGATTGGATGTGGAAATGTGTATGAACTGGTAGCTTTGCATCTCGCCGTTGCTCGACTCCGGGACCCCGTCACCGTCGTCCCAGTTCCAGCACGTCCTGTACGCCCCATCGGACCAGCCATGCCCCGACCAGTTGACTATGGCGTGCTGGCCGGTTCGCCACGCGTCATTGAAGGCGGTCTCCGAGATGGGCGAGTAGGGGAAGCTGGATACGACGAGTCCGGATTTCTCGGTCATGCAGGTAAGGTTCATCCCACCCATCAAGCCTGTTCCGATTGAATCAAGGCAGGTCATGCCATCTATGAAGGGATATCCGCTGTAGTTCTGGTTCTCGAAGAAGAGTATCGATCCGGCAAGCAGGGCATTGTTCTTCCAGGCCCCTGTGTCCTGCTCGAAGACGACCAGCTTGTTAAGCGTATAAGTTATGCGCGTCGTGTTATTGACCGGGATTCGGCCCACCGAGACTTCGGCCAGGAAATCGGGATCGTCATGACCGTATTCGCCGATGTAACCGTCACCGTCGGTATCCCAGGACACAGCATCGGGAAATGACAGATCGGCATAGTAGTGGTCGCAGGGCGTGCCCGGCGCAATAAGGCCCGGGTCGTTCGGATCGTAAACATGATAATCCGGATCGGGATAACAGATGCGCATGGGAACCGTGGCATAGTCGCCGACCAGGAGGACATACTCGATGCCCCACGTAATGTAGTAGGCCCGGAGAAAGTTCCTGATCTGCTCGGCGAGATCCGCTCCCGGCTGGCTCGTGATTTCAGTATCGGTTATGAGTACGTACCTGAGGGTGTGCCCGAGCGCGGCCTTCCAGGTCGGAAAATCCGAAGAGGTGATCGAGCTCTGGAGGCCGGAGGTGGTGATGATCACATAGTCATAGGTGCCCTGCAGGGGCGCGGCCTGCATGCCATCGCCCTGATAGAGTTTGCTCACCGCATCCAGGTTGGTGAAGAGCTCGGCAGCCCTGGCATCGGCCACCACGTCGTGCAGAGACTGTTCGACCATCAGCGCTTCGGCGCTTCCCTCGGCAGGCAAGTCATAGGCGACTACGACATCGACCTGGCTGTGATGGATCAGCTTCCCGGTCAGGGGATGATACGTGAAAGGACAGAAGGCCACCGAGGCATAGGCGTATTTGCGAAGGGTTCCTCTTCCTGTAAGCCAGGCCGCATCCCGGGGCTGAGGCGCATCCGAGGAGTAGACCGCATTATGGCTTTCCTGCCACTCGTGCTGCATCCTCTCCATCGCTTCATCCAGCCGGGGCATGCCGGGCAGAAACACTATGGGCGGGAAGGGTTCTATTGCATAAGCGCCGGGAAGCTCACTCGAGGTGATGCCCCTGACCTCAAGGGAACGGGCTATGGCGCCCGGGGGTAAAGCTATGAGAAACCTCTTCATGGGGAGCTGAGGATGGCCCTGATTCATGAGCTGTCCGAAACCATCCATCTCGATCCGTTGTTCACCTTCCTCTCCGGTAATCCGGTAGTCACCAGCATGCAGGGTTAGCGCAACCTGGTCTTCGCCGAGTGAGAACCCGGTTATCCGGGCCGAGGCGGCAGTCGTTATGATGAGCAGCGTTAGCAAGAGTGCGAGTGATGCCTTGCGCGACATGAGGACCTCCCGTGTGGTTTGCCCT
>JAUVJV010000148.1 GCA_030592245.1 Candidatus Eiseniibacteriota bacterium | reverse complement strand
CGATGACTATGGCAAGATCGAGAGCGGGGATAGGATCCGTCTTGAGAACGTGAGGTCAAGCGTCGAGAAAGATGAGCCCCTGACGCTCATCAATGAGACCACGGGCACCGAGATCGCGGTTGAGTATGATCTATCCGAGAGACAGCGGAACACTCTGCTCGACGGGGGCCTTCTCAATCACGTTAAGAAGTCGGTCTCGTAGAGGAACGCTTAATAGCAGGACTTTTACAGGGGGATGCCGTTCGAGGCTTTGCAGCCCCGGACGGCATCCCTCACCTTTCCGGATACTCTCACACGATAGCGTCGCCTTCAGGCCATCATGCTATTTGATGACTATCGTATCGGTGCCTGAAAAACTCGTACCGTCCGTGGTGGTGCCGGACAGCTCCAGAGCAACGCTCGGCGGAGCGACAATGTCCTTCACGTCATCCTGGTTGAACTTGGCCACCAGGTTGCCTCTGGCGTCCGCCTTAGTCCACGCGATCGGAATACCGTTAAGGGTCAGGCTGGCCGTATCGACTGCGTAGTATGCGATATCTGTGTGAACGGTCACCAGGGTCCCCTCGGAATCAAGAACCAGGACTCTGGGGGTTACCTTGATCGTGATCTCAAGGTCGGCCGCGAAGGCGTTCATTGAAAGCATTCCAACCAGTAGAGAAACTGCCAACAGGGAAATCAAGAACCGGTTCATAACACACTCCCTCTTAAACCATGCCCGGGCCGGCAGGGCGCCTGCCGGTTCCAAGGTCTGTTGTCGTTGCATCCTCTTCGTTCTATAGCGAAGGTCATGTGCCGCTAAGCAACTCACCTCCTTTCAAATAAATTTAACCTTCACCTGTTTTGACACGCCGGGGTTTAAACCCGGCCGCTGTCAGGAAAGCGGGCAAAGTGCAAGGCGCTAGCACTCACATTTGCACTTGCCGGCAGGGCCGCGGGTCAATAGTACCAGTCTATGGCCACGGTCCATGAGGAATACGTGTCCGGGAGACCCGACTCGATGAGATAGGGCTGAACTTCAACATTGGCCCAGTCGAGGGTTGCCCGGAGAGGCACGCTTCCACCTGTCAATCTATAGACAGGCAAAGCAAGACCCAGGCCAAAAGTGGATCGCTCGAGCACCTCCAGGCATATTTCATCCTCGTAATCACCCGTATCCTCGAAGTAGTAACCCACGCGCGCAGAGAGCATCTCCAGAAGCGTCAATTCACCGCCAAACCTCGGACCATCCCCATAGCTCAGATTAAGCAGATCGCGGTATTCAAAATGGACCAGGACATTGAACAGCCGCGCCCGGTTCATCCAGGACCGGTGGGCATAGGATATGGAGTAGGACGCGCCGATCCGGAAAGTCGCCGGGAGCTCCTCACTTCCCTCCGGGACGTCGATGGACGAGCGGGTCAGGTTGGCCAGACTGCTCCCAAGGATGATCCGGTGCCTGACCGTTACTTCTCCCGGAAGCTGAAACAGTTTGATCAAACCAATATCCGGCCAGAGCGCCGTCTCGGCCTGGCCGGAAATCGCCTGTCTGAGCATATTGAGATTGGCGCCCACATAAAGATCCTCGATGGGCTCACCCGCAAAGGTAAGCGTATAGACCGATGCCTTCTCGGAATAGACCTCATCATCCGGTCCAGACTGATCCAGCGCATACTCATAATCAAACCCATACCAGGTGAATCCTATGACTCCCCAGTCCTTCACCGGAATGCCCGCTCCCAGCAACCTGTAGTCTCCGTATCCCGGCAGCTGGCTTGCATCACCAAAGGAGGTGGCAAGGGACAGGCCGGTTCCGCCATAGATGCCGGCCGGGTTATAGAAGCTGCTCAGGATGTCACCTGTAAGGGCAACACCTCCCCCACCGAGGGCCTCGCCCCTTGCGCCTGTCTGCCTACCGGAATGTGGCCCGACCGGCCGGTCCCCATGCTTGCATATACCGGGTGAAGCGCCGGCAAGCGCTACACCCATGCAGACAAGCAATGTCATGGCCAACCGCTTCGGCATGGAAAATCTCTTCAGCATGCTGAGCCTCCGTCCCTCAATCTAACCAAAACAGAATGGCCCGTCCAACTCACACATGCTAATCCCACTTGCCGACCGCGGCCCATCCGATTAGAATCGTTCAGTATGAGAGACTCAATAAGAACCGGTGTGAGCTTTGGCATGACCTCAGGGGCCATTACCACGCTTGGCCTGATGGTCGGATTGCATTCCGGAACCCATTCCAGATTGGCGGTCATTGGCGGGATCCTTACTATCGCGATAGCAGACGCCTTCTCCGACGCCCTCGGCATCCACGTGTCCGAAGAGGCAGAGCATGTGCATACCGAGCGAGAGATCTGGGCATCGACGATCGCCACGTTCATATCCAAGCTCTTCCTCGCCCTGACATTCATGATACCGGTATTCCTGTTTGAGCTCTCCACCGCAATCCTGGTGAGCGTGGTCTGGGGCCTCACGATGCTTACCCTGATAAGCTGGAAAATTGCCCGAAAGCAGGGGAATACTCCCTGGAAGGTGATCACCGAACACGTGGGAATCGCCATGGCGGTCATTGTGATAACCCACTATGTCGGCGATTGGATCGGAGCAACGTTCGGATAGGGTACCCCCTCGCATCACCTGCCGAGAGCTCTGAAGGCGATGGAATGTTGCCAATCTCCGGAAAACGGCCCAACTTAGAGGTAGAGGTGATTAAGATCCGAACGGGAGGTTAGCCGATGGGGCGTTTCGAGTCATTCTTCGCTATTCTGATTCTTGCCCTGATGGTAACACTTATGGTAGCGGGCGGCTGCTCCGACAATACCTGCCCGCCGCAGATCTGTTGGCCCAAACCCACACTGGAGAACATCTGGCCAAACGACGACCAGAGGTTCTGGGAATATGAGTACACGCTGCGGGGCTGGGGCGGGGGCTTCTGTGACACGCTTTATGACACCGAGGAGGAAGTGCCTCCAGTACCGTCCTTCGACTATGTTGAGGACCTGCTCGACAATCATCCCATTGGAGATGATGTCAACATAGACATAGGCCTGTACCGAATGAGATTTGATGGCGATAGCACCAATCCGTCCGGGGTGACGGCGCAGGCACTTAAGGACACCCTCTACCTTGAGGGCATTGCGGTTTCTCAGGATCAAGGCCTGGGGAGAAGGGACATCATACTCGGGCGGATCAAGGCGAACGGGAGCAGCATGCCGGACGGGAGCATGTGGGCTGATTTCCTTGACGGTTACAGCAATATGGAACAGTTCATTGATCCTCGTCCCTACCTCATTCACGGCGGCATATGGGAGAAGAATGACGAATGGATCGGGACATACTGCTACATAGACACCAATCTCTGCTGGAAATTCCTCGAGGAGGACCTCGCTCCCGGGAACGAGTTCACGCACCAGCTGATTCCGGCCCTCACCGATGACACCTTCCTGCACTGCAAGGTCCTGAGAATGACTAATATCCGAATGGACGGACATGTGTATCCCAATGCTCTCGAGTGCGTCTATATCCTAGAGTATGGGCCGTTTGCATTCCGCACTCCATCCGGTGATCCCTACGGGTGGTGTCGACTCTATGACTACGGTGTCGTGATCTATGCCCCCACAGTGGGACCCATATACAGCTATGAGAGGGTTCTTGTAGAGGCCGGCGATGGTGAGAGTCCGGGCGTGGGAGACAGAACCCTTGTCCTGACGGACACTGGGACGAAAGTAATAATCTGTCAGTCGAACCGCGGCAACTCCAAGTACACATCTACGAGATAACCGAGGTTCAAACTGGATCAGTTTTCGGGAGGGCGGGTCCCGGTGACAACCGACCCTGACATTTCCATGTTGCCAATATCCGACACCGTTATGTTACAGTTGTAGGCGCTTGACCCATTCGGCGCGGGCTGCTAGAGTCGGTCCCGGGAGACCGTATGCAAGATAGAAGGCTCAAGATCGCGTTCATTGGAACACACGGCGTGGGTAAGACCACGCTCTGTTACGATCTCGCTGCTCACCTCAAGCGTCTGGATTTCTCCGTCGATTTCGTTAAGGAGGTGGCCCGCGAGTGCCCTTTGCCCATCAACCGGGACACGACCCTGGAGGCACAGTCGTGGATTCTCCACACGCAAATCGCCAGGGAGATAGCAGCGGCAGATAGATACCGGGCGGTCATCTGCGACCGCTCGGTGCTAGATAACTACGCCTACCTCGTGCACCAGGTGGGGCGGGTGGCGGTCATGGAACCCGTGATCGCGCACTGGCTCACGACCTATTCCCTTCTGGTCAAGGTCCCCATCTGGGAACCGCCCCGCTTCGATGGAACGAGAGATCTCAGCGAGACATTTCAGGCCGAGATCGATCGCACGATCGACGACCTGGTGGTGTCCTTCGATGTGGACTGTCTCCGCCTCGACTCGCCCCAGCGCCTCACGTGGCTGCGCCAGGTCCTCGAATACCTGACTCTCCCCCTCGCCACACCCCAGCTTCGCCTGTTCGAAGGCGGTGGGAGCGAGGCTGGCTAAGAGATAGTACGTATCATGACCTTTCGCTTATCGGGGTTCTGGGCGGGACGCCAGCCCGATAAAAGGGGACAGACACCCACTTCCGGTTCGCGGAATTAGGTGTCTGTCCCCTTTTTACACCGCGTCCTCTCCGCGCTCCCGGGTGCTGATGCGGACCGCATCATCCACCGGAGAGACATAGATCTTGCCATCGGCCCTTAAGCCGGTGTGCGCGCCATCCAGGATGCCCTCCACGACCGCGTCCACCAGGCCGTCGTGGCAGAATACCTCCAGCTTAACGTGAGGCTGCCAGTTGACTGTGTTATCCACTATCCGAACCGGCTCATCACCCTCCGCGTGTATGCGTCCGAATCCCCTTATCTCATGGGTGGTCAACCCGGTGAGGCCTCCGAGCTCGTGCAGGGCCTCGACGACCTCATTCAGCCGGTGACTCTTTATGTATGCTTCTACTTTCTTCATCATTCCCCCTTCTTAACTCACCGGCTATATGTCGACCGCCAGTTTCGGTGCGAACCATCCATAGAGAACCGGTATAAGGAACAGCGTCAGCACGGTCGACGACAATATGCCGAAGACCACCACCACAGCCAATGGCCTCTGAACCTCTGAGCCCATGCCCCGCGACAAGAGCAGCGGCACGAGTCCCAGCACCGTTGTAAGCGCGGTCATTAAGACCGGACGCAGCCGAAGCATCGCTCCATTGATGACCGCCTCGGTGGTGTCGATTCCCGTCTCCCTCAGCTGGTTGATATAGGTCACGAGCACCAGGCCGTTCTGGACAGCGATCCCGAAGAGCGCGATGAAGCCCACGGATGCCGGTACCGAGAGGTACTCTCCCGCGATCAGCAGGCCGAAGACGCCACCGGTCAGCGCAAGCGGGACATTTATGAAAATCAGAGTGGCCGACCTGCCTGATCCCAGCGCCAGATAGAGCATCAGGAAAATCAGTGCAAGGGCGGTGGGTACGATTATCGACAGTTTTCTCATCGCACGCTGCTGGCTCTCAAACTGTCCGCCATACTCGAGCCAGTATCCCGGCGGCAGCGTGATTCGCTCGTCTACCCTCTCCCGGATATCCGAGACCACACCACCGATATCCCGTCCCCTGACATTTGCGCTGATTGTCCAGAGCCGCTGATTCCTCTCACGGTTCACCTGAATGGGCCCGATGACCTCCTTAACATCCGCAACCTGCGAAAGGGGAACGTGATAACCCTCCGCCGTGTGAACGAGCAGGCTTCTCAAGGCCTCGGGGTCATCCCGATACTCCTCCTGGTAACGGACATGGATACCGAAACGGCGCGTCCCGAGGTAAACCTGGTCGATCACTTCTCCACCCACGGCAAGTTCCACGATCTCCAGTATGTCCGCGACATCAACCCCGTAACGGGCGCAGGCCTGTCTGTCCGCAATCACCTGGACCTGCGGCTGGCCATAGCTCTGTTCCACGGAAAGATCCGCGAGCCCCGGGATTCCGTCGATCACGCCCCTGATCTCCTCGGCGGTCGTCCTCAAAACGGTGAGGTCCTCTCCATAGAGCTTGATCGCCAGCTGGGTCTTAACACCCGAGAGAAGTTCATCGAACATGTTCTGTATGGGCTGGGAGAAATTGAGCTGCACACCGGGATAATGGGATAACCTCTCATT
>JAUVJV010000176.1 GCA_030592245.1 Candidatus Eiseniibacteriota bacterium | reverse complement strand
ACCTCACGCTGGCTTCGCTCGATCATGGAACGCCTCAGGACATCGCCGGGCCGTATCACGAGCTCGCGGCGGATCACCTTCTCGAGCGTCCTGTCATTACCCTCGATTATTATCCTCCTCACGGTCACCGCACGCTCGGGATGGATCTTAAGGGTAAGGGCCAGGCTATCGTTCTCTATGGTCTCCTCGGGGATGATCTGGGCGTAGACGAAGCCCTCATCGCCGAGCATGGAGTAAAGGTTCTCCAGCGTCCGCTCGAAAGCCGCCTGGCTGTACGGCTGGCCGGTCAAGAGGAAAACTCCCTCGGCCAGGGCCGCCTCGCTCGGAAGGCCGCTCAGCATCTCGCCGCCCTCGATCTCGATATCGACCCCCTTGACATATGTCCTGGGGCCCTCATCGACCGTTATGGTGAGGTTTGCCAGGGCTTCTTCCTCATCCAGATCAATTTCGTGAGAGATCACCCGGGCGTCCATGAAGCCATTGTCCCTGTAGAGCGCCACGATCCGCTCCATGTCTTCCTCGAACACCTGAGGGTTGTACTCCTTGCGAGACAACCAGCCCTTTTCCTTGGTCTCCAGGGCCTCGCGGATGGCATCCTCGCTCAATGCGCTGTTACCCTCCACCCTGATGTCCCCGACCTTGACTTTCAGGCCCTCATCGATCACGAAGATGAGGGCGACCGTGGTCTCGTTGACCTCCTCGGTTTCATGGCCAACCTTGGCAACGTAATAGCCTTTCTCGCTGTATAGGTCCTTGATCGCCGTGGTGCTTTCCTTGACAAGCCTGAGATCGAGGGAGGACCCCACCGCCAGCGTGACCTTCTCCCTGATGTCGCCCTTGTCGATCTTCCGATGACCGGTAATCCTGATCGCTCCGATTACGGGTCTCTCTATCACCTCGAACGTGAGCTCGAGACCGTCGGTGACTTCCTCGGCATAGAGCTGCACGTCGTCGAAGAATCCCATCTCGTAGATGTTGCCAAGGGCTTCCCTTATCTCTTCGTAGGCGTAGGTCTCCCCGAGCTTCAACCCCGAGGTATTGGCGATTGCCATCGCGGAGATCCGGTCATTGCCGAGAACCTCGATCTTGGTGACCTTGATCTCTTGAGGCGCGGCTGACAGGGCGCAGCAGCCCGGGCCGAGGGCAAAAGCCAGGGCCAGGAGTATCGCGACGACGCCCCCTGTCCTCACAGGGGAAATTGATATCCGATCTTTGGGGCTAGTACTACATGAGCTACTCGAGCTCCTTCTCTTCAACCTCCTGCTCCTTGGACTTTGCGACGCCCACTTTCTCCTTACCTTCTGCGGGCTTGCATTCGAAGCTGAGAACATCCCTATTGCGACAGGCCTTGACCTCTGAACCAGGTTTGAAGGTGTTTCTGAGTACCTCTTCAGCAAGCGGATCCTCCAGCAACCTCTGTATGGTCCGTCTCAGCGGCCTTGCGCCCAGCGCGGGGTCATAACCTTTCTCTACCAACAGCTGCTTGGCTTCGGGCGTCATCACCAGCGAGAGGCCATAAGCCATCAGCCTCTCCTCAACCTCCGCCAGCAGGATATCGACTATCTTCTCGATCTCGGGAATACCAAGCGAGCGGAACACGCTTATCTCATCGATACGGTTCAGGAACTCAGGATTGAAGGTCTTCTTGAGCTCGTCCAGGACCTTGTCCTTCATCCGGTCATATGTAACTTCCGCATCGTCTCTCTGGAATCCAAGCGACGTGCCACCCTTGATCCTGCGGGTACCCACGTTGGATGTCATTATCACAACGCAGTTCTTGAAGTCAATAACTCTTCCGAAACTGTCGGTGAGCTGGCCATCCTCCAAGACCTGCAAGAGGATATTGAACACGTCCGGATGGGCCTTCTCGATCTCGTCCAGGAGGACCACCGAATAAGGGCGCCGTCTCACCTTCTCGGTGAGCTGGCCTCCCTCCTCGTAACCCACATAGCCCGGAGGCGCTCCTACCAGCCTGGAGACCGCGAACTTCTCCATGTACTCGGACATGTCGATCCTGATCATCGAGTTCTCGTCACCGAAGAGGAACTCGGCCAGCGCGCGCGCGAGCTCAGTCTTGCCGACACCCGTCGGCCCAAGGAAGAAGAACGAGCCGATGGGCCTTCTCGGGTCCTTGAGTCCCGCCCTGCCACGCCTGATGGCCTTTGAGATCGCAGTAAGGGCGGCATCCTGTCCGATGATGCGCTTTCTGAGCTCATCTTCCATCCTCAGGAGCTTCTTGGATTCCTCTTCCTCCAGCTTCATCATCGGGATGCCGGTCATTCTGGAGACTATGTAGGCTATGTCGTCTCCGTCCACCTTCACGTCCGCACCGTCGGCGGCCTGTTTCCAGGTGCCCCGCACCTCTTCCAGCTTGGACCTCATCTCACGCTCGCGATCGCGTATCCGCGCGGCGTTCTCGAAGTCCTGCTTCCTGATGTGGGCTTCCTTGTCGGCGACCAGCTTGTCTATCTTCTTCTCCAATTCCCTTATGTCGGGCGGAACCGAGGAGACCGAGAGTCTCGCCCTGGCGCCCGCCTCATCGATCACGTCGATGGCCTTGTCCGGAAGATAGCGGTCCTTGATATAGCGGTCGGAAAGCCTTGAGGCCGCGATAATGGCGGAGTCCGTGATCCTCACCCTGTGATGGGCCTCATATTTATCCCTGAGGCCCTTGATGATCTCGATGGTCTCTTCCACGGTGGGCGGTGAGACCATGATGGGCTGGAACCTGCGCTCTAAGGCGCCGTCCTTCTCGATGTACTTGCGATACTCATCCAGCGTTGTGGCCCCGATGGTCTGGAGCTCACCCCTGGCGAGCGCGGGTTTAAGCATGTTGGAAGCGTCGATGGCGCCTTCGGCGCCGCCGGCGCCCACGATAGTGTGAAGCTCGTCAATGAAGATGATGATATCATGGGAATCCCTGATCTCATTGATGATGGACTTCAATCTCTCCTCGAACTGTCCCCTGTACTTGGTGCCGGCCACGATCGCCGCAAGGTCCAGGGCGACGACGCGCATGTGCCTCAGGATCTCGGGCACCTTGTTCTCGACGATCTTGGTGGCAAGGCTCTCGACGATGGCCGTTTTCCCCACGCCGGGCTCCCCGATCAGGACAGGGTTGTTCTTCTTCCGTCTGCAAAGCACCTGGATCACACGCTCGATCTCCACGTCACGTCCGATCACGGGGTCGAGTTTGCCCTGCCGGGCAAGCTCCGAAAGGTCCCTGCCAAACTGGTCCAGCGCGGGAGTCTCTGTCTTGGCTTCGCACTTGCCCTTCTGGGCCCGCGGGCTTCCGCCAAGCAATCTCAAGGTCTCCTCCCGGACCCGGCGCTTGTCTGCGCCGAACTCCACCAGTACCCTTGCAGCTATACCCTCACCCTCTCTTATCAAACCCAGGAGGAGGTGCTCGGTTCCAACATAGTTGTGGCCCAGGAGCTTGGCCTCATCCACGGAAAGCTCCAGGACATGCTTGGCTCTCGGGGTGAACGGGATTTCGCCTATGGTGACGGCCCCGCTCGATGCGGGAACCATATTCTCGATAGTCCTTCTCACAACATCAAGGTCGAGACCGAGGTTGCTCAGGATTGTGGCTGCCAACCCCTCGCCCTCGCGGATTATCCCCAGGAGGAGATGCTCGGTGCCTATATAGTCATGATGCAGTCTTGCGGCTTCTTCTCGCGCAAGGAACATCACCCGTCTTACTCTGTCTGTAAACTTGTCCTGCATCAGTTCGCCTCCCTCGGAGAGTAGCAACTATCCAGTGCCGGTTTTCGCCTCTTCTTCGGCGAGCACCTTACGCACCGTGTCGGCTCTGACGACGTCTCTTTCGGACGGACCCATCTGCCTTCCGAATCTCTTCTGCAAATGGGCAGGCTGACTCTTAAAGACCATGCTGTTCAGCCCCACGACCGAAATGCTGTCGACCATCTTCAGGCAAAGGCCCAGTCGCACTGCCGATGTCAGTGACATCACCTCACGGTGCGCCACTTTCCTGCAGTACTTCAGAATGCCATATGCCCTCCATACCTTATCTTCGATCTGAGAGCGAGCATCCCTTAACAAAATCTCTCTTGCCTTGCCCTCGTAGTCGAGGACCTGCTTGACCACCTTCTCCAGACTCTGGACTATATCGATCTCAGATGTCCCCAGCGCGGTCCGGTTGGAAATCTGGAAAAGGTTGCCCATCACCTCGCTGCCCTCACCGTAGAAGCCTCTCACCGCCAGGCCCATCTGGCTTATCCCGTGCAGCACCTTGTCTATCTGGCCGGTATGCACCAGGGCGGGAAGATGCACCAGCATCGATGCCCTCACACCCGTGCCCGTGTTGGTGGGACATGCCGAAAGATAGCCCCACTCATATGAGAATGCGTACTCCACTTGCTTGTCGATTTCATCATCCAGCCTGTTGACTATGCGCCAGGCCTCCATCACCTGGAAGCCCGACCTTATCGACTGGAGCCTGAGGTGGTCCTCCTCGTTTATCATCACGCTCAGCATTTCATTGTCGCCGACCACCACTGCCCTCGCCGCCGACTTCTCGGCGTGCTCCTGGCTTATGAGATGCCTCTCCACCAGAAACTGACGGTCGAGGTCGCCCAGGTCGCTCATCAGCATGAAATCCGCTGTCTTGAGCGTGCCGGCCCCCTCGATAGCCTGCCGGCTGACGGTGAGAGCCTCCTTGAGCTCCTCGGGTTTGGCCCTGTGCGCAAACGGGAAGCCGGCCAGGTTCCGGGCGAGGCGGACCCTGCTCGAGATCACCGACTCGGCATAGTCGCCTTCACCGCAGAGCCAGGGACTTGTGCTCATGGCCATGTCGGCGATATTCACTTACTCATCACCTTCCTGCTGTTTTTCCAGTTCCTTTATCCTGTCCCTGAGCTCCGCCGCGCGCTCGAAATCCTCGCTCTCAATCGAACGGCTGAGCTCTATCTTAAGATCCTCGATCTCCCGCCTCTTCTCGAATATGCCCTGGCTCGAACGCGGGCTTTTGCCTATGTGGACATTCGAGCCGTGAATCCTCCTCAGGAGGGGCTTGATCTGTTCCTTGAAGGCCTCGTAGCAGTTCGCACAACCCAGGCGCCCGCCATCACGGAATTCCTTGTAGGTGAGTCCGCAGGCGCTGCAGGTGCTCACGTCCGACCCGGCCTCCTCGGACATCCCGGTCAATATGTTGGATATCGAGAATGTCTGTTTCTTGTGAGGGACCTGGATACCCTTCTCGATGGCGCACTTCTCACACAGGTGGAATTCACTCACCTGGTTGTCCTTTATCTCTTTATAGTGGATTTTCGCGGGTTCGTTCTTACAGTTGTCACAGAGCATACTCATCCTCCATATCTCCTACTATAAACTAACCTCCCGAACCACACCGTCAAATAGTTTTAGCACTCTGTCGGCCCTGCGGGCCAGCTCCAGGTTGTGCGTCACGATCACGAAGCTCTGCCCGTAGCGTCCCCTTAAGTTCCATATGAGCTCATGAAGCGCGTCGCTGCTCTCGGGATCGAGATTGCCCGAGGGTTCATCGCCAAGAACCACCGAGGGGCGCATCACAAGGGCCCTGGCCACGGCCACCCGCTGCTGCTCGCCGCCGGAGAGTTCCCTCGGCCGGTGGTCGAGCCGTCCGCCCAGATCCACGTCACGGGCAAGTATCTCGCGCGCTCTCTCATGGGCATCCGCATT
>JAUVJV010000009.1 GCA_030592245.1 Candidatus Eiseniibacteriota bacterium | reverse complement strand
GAAATGTCCGGGTGATGCTGGGCGGCGATCACCACGCCCCTTACCCCGATAGGCTGTCCGTCCTCGTATTCCACCGTGACCTGTGACTTCCCATCCGGTCTCAGGTAGACCAGCGTGCCTTTCTTTCTCGCCTCGGCCATCTTGCGCACGATCTTATGCGCCAGCATGATGGGCATGGGCATCAGTTCAGGCGTCTCCGTCCTGGCATAGCCGAACATCATGCCCTGGTCGCCCGCACCTTCGCGGTCCACTCCCCTCGCGATATCCGAGGACTGGGCATCGATCGAGGTCACGACGGCACAGGTCTTGAAATCGAAACCATAGGTAGCATCCGTGTACCCGATTTCCTTTATCACCCTTCTTACGATGCCGGGTATGTCAACATACCAGTTGGTGGTAATCTCTCCGGCGACGAAGGCGAGTCCGGTGGTCACCAGAGTCTCACACGCAACTCGCGCATTGGGGTCCTGCCCGATTATGTCATCAAGTATGGCATCCGAGATCTGGTCGGCGACCTTGTCGGGATGCCCCTCGGTAACCGACTCCGAGGTGAACAGATGCTTCTGGTCGGTCATCATACTCCTCCATCCTGGCCTATGTGAAATCTATCTCTGAGGAATCTCCAACATTGAGTCGCTTGAACGTCCCCTTCACCGCCGCATTATCCCCGATCAGGGAGGAGTCCAGGAGACCGTCCTCCACCACAGCGTTCTCACCCAGTATTGAATTCCTGATGATGGACCGCTTGATCGTCGAGTTCTTGGCCACGGACACAAAGGGCCCGATGACCGAGGATTCAACCGTAACGTTCTCACCGATGTAAACGGGGTCGATTCTGATGCTGCAAGGTACCTTGACCTGGGGAGGCGCCAGCTCGAGGAGCGCCTTGTTCGTCTCCAGGAGCGCCTCCGGCTTACCGCAGTCATACCAGCCCTCGACCTCAAACGACTTTAGCACGGAGCCGTTCTCGATCATCAGGTTAAGCGCGTCCGTAAGCTGGAACTCACCCTTGGTGCGCTTCCCCGACTTTATTATGGAATCCAGGGCGCCGTAGAGGGCGGCCGATTCGGTTATGGCGTAAATGCCGGCGACGGCGAGATCGGACTTGGGCTTCTCGGGCTTCTCCACCAGGCTGACGATCGTGGAATCCTGAACTTCGGCAATGCCGAACCTCCGGGGATCCGCGACTCGCTTGACCCCGATACTGTTTCCACCCGAGGCGACCATCTTCTTAAGATCACCCTTGAATATGGTATCCCCGAGCAGTATCAGCACCGGCTCCTCGCCAATGAACTCACGGCTCAGGTAGATGGCATGGCCCAGCCCCAGCCGTTCGGACTGCTCGACGAAGCTGAGATCGATATCGTAATTGGCCCTGACATAATCCACTATGTTCTCACCCCGGTAACCCACCACGAGCACCACTTCCCTGATGCCCAGCGCCACGACGTCATCGAGAATATGGCCCAGGATCGGTTTGCCCGCGACGCGCAGCAGGGGCTTCGGAATCGTGTGGGTGTGCGGCCTGAGCCGCGTGCCTTCGCCTGCCACGGGGATAACAGCTTTCATCTGTACCTCTCTAGCTTCGGTCTAGCTTCGGTCCAGCTTCGATTTCAGCCCATCTATGGTAGCTATGGGAGTGGGATCCACCCCGCGTAGAAGAGCCAGGTAAACACTGGCGTAGTCTCCCAGTAATATCAGTGAAAAGAGCCGGGAAAGCAAGCTGGTTCCGCTTCCCCAGTACTCGCCGCAGAAGCTCGCCCGGTCCCTTATGATCTCCCTGATCAGCGGAAACCTGGCGCTCACTCTCGGGTGCTCGCCGGAGAAGCGAAGGAAAATGACGCCGGCCTTCAGGCTTGCCTCCGGGACCTCCCACCCCATTATGTCATTGTGGCTCATCTCCGGCAGCAGGCCGGCGTAGGCCATCTTCTTCGAGTTTTCGCAGATCTGGTTCTTCCACCTCAAGCCCACAGCCTTCAGCTCGCTTGCGCAGTAGAGGACCGGGGTTAACTCAACCAGCGATCTTGCCACGAACATCGCTGTGTTCTCCGAGGAATCCGGCGCCGAGTAAACTTCCCCCAACCTCCGGAGCTCACCGGTACACTCATCGAGCGCGGGGCGGTCCGGCTCGCCCAGCCCGAGCTGCCAGGCCAGAGCAAGCAGCGCGGCGAATGAGTGGCCGACCGCAGCCCTGGGCGGATAACCCGGCGGCAGCTCGACCAGGGGAATCGACATCTTCCTGGCCCGCGCCATCAGTTCGCCCCCCGAGCTTATGCACCCGACCCTTACCTTCCTCTCAAGCGCCATCTCAAAACACGAAAGGGCCTCGGCGGTGTTGCCGGAGTAGGAGGACACCACCACTACCGACCCCGGGCCCACGTAGCCGGGAAGAGTGTAGCCCCTGCATATGACAATCGGGATTCTCGCGATCCGGGCGAGATAGGACTTGAGTATCTCGCCGCAGATCGCCGATCCGCCCATTCCCGCGACCACAAGCAGGCCCGGTTCGGGCCACTCCGCGCGTGACCAGATTGCCGAGGCGCTCTCAATGCCTGACTCAAGCTGCTCCGGCAGGCTCCCGACCTTACCGAGCATATCCAGGGAGTCTAATGCGAGCTTGTCCTTGTCCAGCATCATCGCCTCTATAGGGGCATGTCCGGAGCTTTCTTGCCCATGCTCTGGGTGACCATCCGCTTCGTCCGCGCAGGATCGGTCCCCTTGACCGCCTGCTCGGCAATGGCCTCCGCGTCCTTGAAGTAAACCGACCTCACCATCTCCTTGATCGCGGGCACAACATACGGGCTTACACTGAGTTCATCGATGCCCAGGCCGAGAAGCACGAATGCGCAGATGACATCGCTCGCCATCTCGCCGCAGAGTCCAACCCAGATACCCGACTTCTTTCCGACGTCGATGGTCCGCTTGATAAACCGCAACACGGCAGGATGAAGGGGTTCATAGAGGTAGGCCACCTTCTCGTTTCCCCTGTCCGCGGCCAGCGCATACTGGATCAGATCATTGGAACCGATAGAGAAGAAATCCACGTGCTCGGCCAGTTCCTCGGCTATCATCACCGCCGCCGGCGTCTCGACCATTATGCCGATCTCGCAGGCGTCATCGAATGCCTGGCCCTCTCTGCCGAGCTCCTCCTTGGTCTCCTTCAAGATCTCATTCGCGCTGATCACCTCGTCCAGCCCGGATATCATCGGGTACATTATCTTCACGTTTCCGCTTGCGCTGGCCCGGAGGATGGCCCGGAGCTGGGTTTTCATTATGTCCTTCCTGGCAAGCCCGAAGCGTATCCCGCGCCAGCCCAGGTATGGGTTCATCTCCTTGGGGCTTTCGAACGGGGACAGGAACTTGTCCCCGCCCAGGTCCATCGTGCGGATAATCACAGGATGAGGCGCGACCCTGGTGGCAACCGCCTTGTAGATCCTGTGCTGCTCATCCTCGCCCGGGAGCCCTTCCCGGCCAATGTATATGAACTCGGTCCTGTAAAGACCTATGCCCTCAGCCCCGTGCTCGATTACCGAGTCAACCTCCTCATGAGACTCTATGTTTGCGGAGAGCATTATCGAACGGTCGTCTATGGTGACTGCCGGGAGATCCTTGAAGCGCAAGAGCCCTTTGGTGACCCTGGCGTAACGCTCCACCTCGAGCGTGTACCGGGCAAGGGTATCTTTCGAGGGCGTAACAACCACCCTGCCTCTGTTACCGTCCACGATCACGAAATCGCCGTCTTCCACCTGGGATACCACGCTCTTCAAGCCGACCGTCGCCGGGATCTCCAGGGAGCGCGCCATGATAGCGGTGTGCGAGGTTCTTCCACCCACGTCGGTGGCGAACGCCAGCACCCTCTCGCTCCGCATTCGCGCGGTGTCGGCCGGGGAGAGATCATCGGCAATAACGATCACGTCGCTGTCCAGATTGGACAGTTCCTCGGCCTCTCGTCTTGTTCCTGACAAATTGGACAGCACTCGCTTTCGAACGTCCCTTATGTCTCCCGCCCTGTCCTTTATGTAAACATCACCCTTCTCCCAGAGGGTCTTTTCATGTTTGGAGAACACGGCATTGAACGCGAACTCCGCGTTGTAACCCTCACGTATCCTCGCCAGCACCTGGTCCAGTGAGCGCTTGTCCTCCAGGATCATCACGTGCGCGTCGAAGATCCTGGCATAGGATTCACCCATGTCTTTTGCGACCATCTGACGGGTTTCCCTCAGTTGACTCTTGGAAAGGTCTATGGCGCGCATGAGCCTGTCGATCTCGTCATCCAGCTGGGCCGGCTCCAGCCGCCTCAAGGGAACCAGCATGTCACGGCTGCTCAAGACCATTGCATTGCCCATCGCGATTCCGGGCGAAGCCGCTATGCCGTTCACCACCGTCTCGATCTTTTCAGTCATATCCTCACTCACTCATCTTCATTGAACTTGGCTTCTATCAGTCCGATGACCGCCCTCAGGGCATCCTCCTCGTCCTTCCCATCCGCACTCACGGTGACCTCCACCCCCTGGGCCCCCTCGAGGCCGAGCAGGGCCATTATGCTCTTGGCATCGACCACAATGTCGTCCCGGGACAACCTGATCTCCGACTCGAACCGGGAGGCAGTCTTCACCAGTTCGGCCGCGGCCCTGAGATGCATACCCAGCAAGTTGGTGATCATTACACTGCATTCTACCATATCAGGTTATAATGACTCACCCGGGGTTGAAAAGTCAACAGACCAGTGAAACCGCTTCACTGTTCTCTGGCGCCGGCGAACCTCGGAGTGCTACGCCCGGACCGAAGCTCGCCCGGCGGCTCCAGAGCCCTGCGGGATCAGGCGGATATCCTGGGAGGCGGGAGCGCATGGGACGGCCGGCGGTAAAGGGTCACTCGATGTCCCTGCTCTCAAACCCGGGGATTCTGTGTTTCTTGATGTGCTCGGTCCAGCGCTTGTCGAGATCGCCTGCGGCGTCGTAGCCATAACTCCTCAGGATGTGGCCGAGGGCGACCACTTCCACGATCACGCTGACACTCTTGCCCGGCACCAGGGGCACAACGATTGACGGAATCCGGACGCCCATTATCTCGGTGTGACCGCGCTCCAACCCTGTTCTATCATAAGATACGCCGTCCTCCCACTCCTTCAGGGCCACCTCGATCTCTATGCGCTTCTGCCTGCGGAGAGCCCGGATCCCATAGATGCTTCCTATGTCCACCGGACCGATTCCGCGGACCTCCACGTAGCTCTGGAGCGGCTCGATACTCCGCCCTATGAGCATGCCGGGGGGCTTGGCGATGGTACGAACATGATCGTCCGCAACGAGCCGATGTCCTCTTCCCACCAGTGCCAGCGCACACTCACTCTTGCCGATGCCGCTTTTTCCCGTGATCAGGATCCCCACCCCGTGAACATCGACCAGAGTGCCGTTCAAGGAAGATTCAGGGGCCAGCTCGGTAAGAAGGTAGGTGTTAAGGTGCTGCACGGTCTCGGTCGCGGACGCCGAAGCCGACAGAAGCGCTATCCCGATCTCGGAGCAGGCACAGGAGAGGCACCCGGGCACGTCGACCCCACCGGCGACTATCAGGCAGGGCACCCGCGCCTCGCCGAGCACCCGCAGCCGCCCGGCCACCTCCCCGGTGGGAAGGCCCTCGAGGTAGAGGATGTCGGCCCGGTCCATCACCTGGACCTGCCCGTGCTCAAAGGCATCGGTGAATCCGGTAAGGGCAAGGCCGGGACGCCCGATGTCCGACCGTGATACGCCCCGCTCGAGCGAAGCTTCATCGCTCACGAGGCTCAGGCCGAGCGCATCACCGCACTCGGAGAGAATCCGGGCAAGGTTAAGGAGATTAGCCTCCACCGCTCAAGTTCCTTCGCATTCCTCGGTGACGTCGCTGAACTCATCGACTTCCTCGACCTCAGGGTCAGGGATTCCGGGCTTGCGGACCCGGCGGTCCTGTGTCTTCTCCTTGACCTTCTTGACCTGCCGCTCCATCTTGTCAGCGGCGCTCTCGAAAGCCGCGTGAAGGTCTTGGTCATGGGCCTCGGCGAAGAGGTCGAAGCCGGTTCCGTGAACTGTTATTTCAAACTTGTATATGAACCTTTCAAGGTCTGCGAAGACATGGCACTCCAGCACCCCGTCGAAAAACTTCCTGAGTTTCAACAGCCTAGTTTCCATATGCTCCCTGGTTCCGTCGGAAAGATCGACTGATCGCTGGGTGATCTCTACGCGCATTTCCGCCTCCTTAGCTTGGCCTCACGAAAGGCTGCTTTTGACTGGTACGAACTCCGGACTCTCGGACCACAGACCGCCACGAGTCCGAGCTCACGTGCATAGCATTCAAGATCCTCAAACACTGCCGGCTCCAGGTATTCGACTACCGGCATGTGCGCCCTCGAAGGACGCATATACTGGCCCACCGTCACAACCTCGCACCCCGCCTGGGCAAGATCATCGAGGGCCGACTTCACCTCGTCCACCGTTTCTCCTATTCCAAGGATCAGGCCGGACTTGACGATCACATCCGGATACCCCGATCTTACCCGCATCAGGATACTGAGCGAGCGTCCGTAATCTGCCCTGTCCCGGGCCGACGGGTACAGCCGCTCCACCGTTTCCAGATTGTGGGCGAAGACATCGGGTCGAGCTTCTGCGACCGTCTCCACCGCCGCGGTGTTCCCGCCGAAATCGGGAATGAGCACCTCGACCGACGGGCCTTCCGAATCCACGCGGAAGAGCTCGATGCAGCGCCGGAACTGGCCCGCCCCACCGTCGGGGAGATCATCCCTCGTCACCGAGGTGATCACCACATGGTCGAGCTTAAGTCTCCGGCATGCCTCCAGGATTCTTTCCGGTTCATCGGCCTCGACCGGCTGGGGTACTGCCCTCGTGACATTGCAGAACATGCAGCTGCGGGTGCAATGCCGCCAAAGAATCAAGAAGGCAAGGCTACCGCTCGCGAAGCACTCATGCTTGTTGGGGCACCTTGCCTCAAAGCATATGGTGTTCAGATCAAGCGAGGAAACAACCGGAACGACCCGACCGAGCGCCCCGGCATCGGGCAGGCCCATCTTGAGCCACTTCGGTATGCGCTGCGCAACTTCCCCTCCCTGCACCAAACCTGAATTCCTGCAAGAACCCTATATGGTAATACTCTAATCTATCTAGTACTGCCTTCGCATCCTCGTGGGAAGAACACCAATCTGCCCCCTGTACTTTGCCACCGTTCTGCGCGCGACATTGAAACCGCTCTCCTTGAGCATCTCGGCGATATGCTGATCGCTGAGGGGCTTCTTCTTGTTCTCCTTCTCGACCATCTCCATGATCTTCGCCCTTATCTTCTTCGAAGAAGCCACATCCCCGTCATCGGTCTTGAGACCCGTTGAGAAAAAGTACTTGAGCTCGAAGACGCCGCGGGGGGTCTGCACATACTTCCCCTTGGTCACACGACTCACGGTGGATTCGCTCATTTCGACCTGGTCGGCAATCTGCTGGAGCGTCAGGGGCCTGAGGTGCTCGATCCCCCTGCCAAAGAAGTCTCTCTGAACCTCGAGAATCGCCCGCATCACCTTCAGCATGGTCCGGCGCCTCTGGTCGATGGTCCCGATAAGCGAGCGGGCGGAGTTCAATCTCTCCTTGACATAATCGCGGACTTGCTTGTTCTCGGACTTCGCATTGGTGAGAATCTGGCGATAGGCCCGGTTGATCCTCAAGCGAGGTACATTCCTGTCATTCATCTGCACCACATAATCGTCATCCACCTTATCGACGACCAGGTCCGGCACGATGTAGTGGGGTTCCTCGGCCGAGAACCGCGCGCCGGGCCGGGGGTCCAGCCTCCCGATCTCCTCGGCGGCGACCTGAATCTCCTTGACCGGCCTCTTGAGCTTGCGCGAGAGGTCGGGATACCTCCTCTGGAGGAGGTCGTCGAAGTGGTCCCTCACAATTACCCAGGGCAGGCTGTCCTCGCGCCTGGCCTGACCGAGCTGAATCAGAAGACACTCCCTGAGGTCCCTGGCTCCCACTCCGGGAGGGTCCAAGGTCTTGATAATCACAAGTACCCTGGCCACGCGTTCCTCGTCGATCGACAGCATCTTCGCCATCTCCTCACTGGAGATATCCAGGAAACCGTCGGGGTCCAGATTGCCGATGATGAACTCGCCGATCTTTATCTCCTCATCCTTGTCGATGACCATCCTGAGCTGGGAGATCAGGTAATCAGGCAGCGTTTCCTTTACAACCGGCACGCGTCCGGGAGCCTGATCGCGGTCCGGAAGCTCCTCGCGCTCGCCGGCGGCGCGCGCGCCCATCTCGAAGCCATCTCTCAGGTAGCTGTCCCAGTCGATTTCGTCTTCGCTCGTCTTCAGTTCCCCGTCATCACCGTCTGACGTCTCGGCCGGCAGTTCCTCCTCGGGAAGATCCTCGTTCTCGTCGGGTTCCTCCAGCATGGGATTGATCATAAGTTCCTGCTTGAGTTTCAGCTGGAGTTCGAGCGCAGGCATCTGGAGAAGCTTTATCGCCTGCTGAAGCTTCGGTGTCATCACAAGCCTTTGCACCAGCTTCTGTCTCATGTCCTGTCGCATTTCCATCGGAGAACCCTCCGCGTCAGATTGAGTTAGTCGAGCGAGAACCTCTCACCGAGATACGCTTCCCTCGCCGTCGGGTCATTCGCCAGCTCCTCGGGCGTACCGCGGACCAAGATCTTACCCTCGGCCATTATGTAAGAGTGATCGGTGATGGCAAGCGTCTCCCTGACATTGTGATCCGTTATCAGCAGGCCTAATCCCTTTTCCTTGAGCCTCGCCACTATACTTTGAATATCGGCAACCGCGATCGGATCTATACCTGAGAAAGGTTCATCAAGCAGCATAAAGCTGGGCCGGGTCACCAGGGCCCTGGCGATCTCCAGCCTCCGTCTTTCACCGCCTGAGAGTGTATACGCCATTGACTTGCGCACGCGGGCTATGCCCAGCTCCTCGAGCAGGCCCTCCAGCCGCTCCTTCATCTCATCCTTGGTGATATCCATGGTCTCCAGGATGGCAAGTACATTGTTCTCGACCGACAGCTTCCTGAATACGGATGGCTCCTGCGACAGATACCCGAGCCCCATCCGGGCCCTGATGTGCATGGGCAGGTGGGTGGCATCGGTCCCGCTTATGAGGATCCTGCCGCTCTCGGGCCTGATGAGACCCATCATCATATAAAAGGTCGTGGTCTTTCCCGCACCGTTCTGGCCCAGAAGACCCACGATCTTCCCACGCTTGACATCGATCGAAACGCCGTTCACCACGCGCCTGCCCCGGTAGCTTTTGACCAGATCCTCGGCCCTAAGTATCTCTTCCACCTCTCATACCTTCCTTGCTCTCATCCCTCGCCTTGATTGTAGCCTTCATATCCCTAAGAATCCTGAACGAACCCAGGTCAGGGTCACCCCTGAAACCCCATCCGGTCAGGATGTCCTCGTTCCTGTATACCGTTACCGAGTCGTCGGAGGCTATCTGGCGGGTCCCGCTCTGCCAGGTCAGGGTCTCGGTTTCAAGCTTCACTCCGTCAGAGCCGGTGACGACAACGCTGCCCCTGGCCTCCATGTCATCCGTGTTCCGGTTAAGCTTCGCGTAGTCGGCCTTCAAGACCGATCTCACCGACCCGTCCTTATCGAAGAACGTCACTTCGACTACCTCGGTCTCGAGAATGTTGCGCTACTCATAGACATAAGCCTTATCTGCCTCCATGTGCCAGTCCTTAAGCCCCATCGAGGTCTCCGTGAGGCCGAATTCAGAGATGACCTGGTCAGGAAGGGGCTTGGTCCTCTCGCCCGCCACCTGGTCCGGCTCATCACCGGCACAGCCAAGCACCACGGCGGCAAGAACAAGCACGGCCAGGGCCGTCCGCCTCAGGCGTAGATTTCCGAGCATACCGATTTCCACCTCTTGTGCATCCATATCCACTGGGTCGGCTTCTGCCTGATGAAACTCTCAACCGCCTTGGAGCACCGCTCAACATCAGCATCGAGTGAGTCTCTGTTCCCGGAAATACTGACAGGCTCATGCACCTGTATCTCATAGCCGCCCCCCTCGGTCATGAGCATCGCCATCGGCACCAGGCTCGCGCCGGTCGCCGCCGCCAGTTTAACATAACCCACAGCGGTCTTGGCGGGCCGGCCGAGAAAATCCACGGTCACGCTTTCCACCGACGTGTCGAGATCAATCAAGACTCCCAGCATCTCTCCACGCCTGAGAGCCCTGACCGCACCCATCAGCTCAGTAGAACGCTCAAGCACCTTGAGGCCGGCGCTCTTCCTGAGACCGATCAGCTCCCGGTTCACGCGCGCATTTCTCATCCGGGTCGCCAGCACATTCAGGGGGTAGCCATTGAGAGAATAGTAGGCGGCCATCAGCTCCCAGTTTCCCACATGGCCGGTGATCCCCACGACGCCTTTGCCCCGGGCGAGAGCCTGATCAAGATGGTGCCTGCCCTTGATCGTCACCATCTTGTTAAGACCCTCGCGCGTGTGCTTTCGCATCCTGGCAAAGTCATAACAGATCCTGCCCAGGTTAGAAAAAGCCGCCCGCGCGATCCTGGCGCGTTCCTCATCCGAGTGGGACTCTCCGTAGACCAGCCTGAGGTTCGCAAGCGCCACGCCCCTGGAACCGGGAAGAACGGAATACGCTAAAGCACCCAGCCCCCCGAACCAGGCACCCCCGATATCGCGCGGGAGCACCCCTGCAAGCCAGATCAGGACCTTCACGAAAAGGTAGGCTAAAAATCTGCGAAGCTTCCTGAACATAGGCATCACCCTGAGGTTAGCCAGGTCTCCACCTCCACAACCTCATTTTAGCTCAAGAACTTAGGTGTGTCAAGCATAATCTGTGCCAGAATTACGCGATTCCGGTCCTGAGGCAGTCATGCATGTGGATTATTCCGATGGGCAGGTTGTCCTCATCTACTATCATGAGACTGGTGATCAGGCGTCCGGGGTCTGCTTCCATCCTCTGGATGGCGCTTGCGACAAGCACTTCCTGATCTATGGTGCGGGGCCTGGGAGTCTTCACGCTCCCTACCTTGATTTCGCGGATGTCCGGCACCTCGGGATGATCCACGAGTATGCGCTTGATATCCCCGTCCGTGATGATGCCGACGAGCCGGCCTCCGGAGTCAACAACACCCGTGACCCCAAGCCCCTTCTCCACGATCTCAACAAGAGCATCCCGCATCGTGGCGCTTTCCTCGACCAGCGGAACATCCTCTCCGGAGGGCATGATGTTCTTGACCTTGAGCAGCAGGCGCTTGCCAAGCGAACCCCCGGGGTGATGGAAGGCAAAGTCCTCGGGCCTGAGGCCCCTGACCACGAAGACGGCAACGGCAAGAGCGTCTCCCATGGCGAATGCGCACGATGTCGAGGCCGTGGGCGCAAGGCCAAGAGGGCAGGCCTCCTGGGTCACGCTTACATCCAGCACCACGTCGCTCTCACCGGCCAGCTCGGACTTGACACTACCCGTCAGCGAGATGATCTTGGTTCCAAGGCGCCTGAAGGTGGGCATCAGCGCAGCCAGCTCCTCGCTGTTTCCGCTCTTGGAGATCGCGATCACCACATCGCGCGCGCTGATCATGCCGAGGTCGCCGTGCACAGCTTCGACCGGGTGCATGAAGAAGGCGCTCGTACCCGTGCTGTTCATTGTCGCGGCCAGTTTGGTTCCGGCGAGCCCGCTCTTTCCCACACCGGTCACGATCACTTTCCCGCCGCGTTCGATGCAGGAGACGATCGTCTCCACGGCTTCGATGAACTCCTCACCGAGACGGTCCTCAAGCCGGGCTATCTCCTGGGCTTCAATCTTTATGACACTCCGGGCGGTCTTGAGTATATCCACGCGCTGCCGGGCAGCCCTTTCGTTTTCGCGGTCTTTCTTCAACTCGGTCTCCACCATCTACCTGTATCCGGACTATCCCTCGAAGAGGCTGTAGAACGGCCCTTCGTGACCGTTGAGTCGGATGACATGCTCACACGCTTCCCTTACCGCCCCGTCGCCACCACGCCGCGAAGTCACGTACTTCGCCACTTCCTTGACCTCTGCGGCGGCGTTGGCGACCGCGATGGGCAGTCCCACCCGGGTGAGAACGGACATGTCCGAAAGGTCATCCCCGATGAAAGCGATTTCGTCTAAATCGGCGCCCAGCCGGGACGCTATGTCCTCAAGGCATTTCTCTTTGTGCTCGGCGCCCTGGTGAACCTCGGATATACTGAGCTCGCGAGCGCGCCGGGCTACCGCCTCGCTCGTGCGGGCCGTTATTATGAAGGGCACTATCCCGGACCTGAGCACAAGGGTGATCCCCATACCGTCATGGACATTGAATTTCTTGAGCTCAATGCCGGAGCTCCCGTGATAGATTCCCTCATCGGTCAGAACCCCGTCAACATCCATGCCGAAGAGCTTTATCCTGGCCTCTTTCATGACTGCTTCCCGCCCTCGAAGCCCCTTATGAGTGAATCGATCCGGCTGACCTCCTCCAGCAGGGCTCTCGCCTCGGCAAGCGGAAGCATGCTGGCGGCATCACACTTGGCCCGGCAGGGTTCGGGATGAACCTCAAGAAAAATCCCGTCCACCCCGCAGGCGGTCGCCGCCCGCGCGAGGCACGGCACAAACTCGGGCTCTCCGCCCCTGGGGTCGCTTGAGGGATAACCATATATCCTTATGGCATGGGTGACATCGAAGAAGACCGGGCAACCAAGCGAGCGCATGATCGGAAGAGATCTCATGTCAACAACCAGCCTGCGGTAACCGAAGCAACTTCCTCTCTCGGTAAGCATGATGTTGTCGTTCCCGGTGCCCCTTATCTTGGAGACGGCTCCCTTCATGTCCTCCGGCGCAATGAACTGCCCCTTCTTAACATTCACGGGCTTGCCTGTCCGGCCCGCGGCCAGGACCAGCTCGGTCTGCTGGCTGAGGTACGCAGGAATCTGGATTACATCGAGAACTTCCCCTGCCTTCTCGACCTGATCGGGATAATGCAGGTCCGAGAGCACGGGAACGTCGAAGCGGTCCCTGACCTGGGCCAGGATGTCCAGTCCCTTGTCGAGTCCCGGACCGTAGTAGGATGTCGCGCTCGAGCGGTTGTCCTTGGCGAAGGATGACTTGAAGATATAGTTGAGTCCCAACTCACCGGTAAATGATTTCATCTGCCGGGCGGTCTCCATGCATGTGTCGACATCCTCGATGACACAGGGGCCGCCGATGATGGTCAGCTTCTCCCCACCCACCTCGAAGTCGCCTATCTTTACCGTCCGGATCATCTGGCGCTGTCCTCCTCCACCATCAAGCGTGCCCGCGCACGGTACTCCTTCGCAGCCCGCACAAACTCCTCAAAGGGCGGATGGGGCCTTACCGGGCGGCTCTTGAGCTCAGGATGAAACTGGCATCCCACGAACCACGGGTGGTCGCCAATCTCCACCATCTCCACGAGGCTCCCGTCGGGGGAAGTGCCGGCGATCACCATGCCCCGGTCCTCCATCACACTTCTGAACAGATTGTTGTACTCATACCGGTGGCGGTGCCGTTCGCTGATCCGGGTCGATCCGTATGCGGCATGGGTGAAGGTTCCTTCCTTGATCTGGCAATCATAGGCGCCAAGCCTCATGCTTCCCCCCATCTGCGAGACTTCTTTCTGCTCCGTCATGAGGTCGATCACAGGATAAGCGGTCCCGGCATCGAACTCCGAGCTGTTGGCACCGTCCAGGCCGCACACATTCCGCGCAAACTCTATGACCGCGCACTGCAAGCCCAGGCATATTCCGAAGAAGGGTATCCTGTTTTCCCTGGCATAGCGCACCGCCTCGAACTTGCCCTCGGTGCCCCTCTCCCCGAACCCACCGGGGATCAGGATAGCGTCGAACCCGCCCAGGAGGCTGGCCGCGGTCTCTTCCGTCACCTTGGAGGAATCCGTCCAGGTGGTCTTGACTCTGACGTCGTTCGCGATGCCGGCATGAATGAAAGCCTCGTTGATGCTCTTGTACGCGTCCTGCAGATCAATATACTTGCCCACGATGCTTATGCTGACCTCGCCACGCGGATTCTTGATCCGCTCGACCAGCCTGACCCAGTCGGTGAGGTCGGGATCCGGCCCTTCCAGGCTCAGCATGGAAACCACCAGGCTGTCCATCCCACCGGTGTGAAAAGCCAGGGGGACTTCATAGACCGAGCCCACGTCCCGGGCCTCTATGACCGCCTCCCTCCTGACATTGCAGAAGAGCGCGATCTTCTGCCTGGCATCCTCGGTCAGAACCCGCTGAGTTCGACACAAGAGGATGTCCGGCTGGATACCGATTTCCCGGAGCTCGCGCACGCTGTGCTGGGTCGGCTTGGTCTTGAGTTCCTTGGCTGCCTCGATATAGGGCACGAGAGTAAGATGCACGAAGACGGTGTTGTTCCGGCCCATCTCCAGCCTGATCTGCCGAATGGACTCGAGGAAAGGCAGGCTCTCGATATCTCCGACCGTCCCCCCGATCTCGGTGATGCACACATCCGTATCCCCGGCGTCCCCTACTCTCTTGATGCGGGACTTGATCTCATCGGTCACGTGGGGAATGACCTGGACGGTTCTTCCCAGGTAGTCGCCGCGGCGCTCACGGCCGATTATGGTATCATAGACCTGTCCGGCTGTGACATTGTGGCCTCTGGTAAGATTCTCATCGAGGAAGCGCTCATAGTGGCCCAGGTCGAGGTCGGTCTCCGCCCCGTCATCGGTGACGAATACCTCGCCGTGCTGGAACGGACTCATCGTGCCGGGATCGACGTTAAGATACGGATCGAACTTCTGGATCGTCACCTTCAGGCCGCGCCTTTTCAACAGCATCCCGAGTGATGCGGCGGCAATCCCTTTACCCAGTGACGATACCACACCCCCCGTGACGAACACATACTTGGCCATCACCCGTTTCCTTTCGCGTTAATCGTACTTTCGACCTCGTCGACATCCCCGGGTACATCGACATGGGGTGTCACAGAATCCACGATTTCGACCTTCATTCTGATGCCCAGGTAGAGCGCGCGGAGCTGCTCAAGTGATTCCATCTTTTCCAACT
>JAUVJV010000200.1 GCA_030592245.1 Candidatus Eiseniibacteriota bacterium | reverse complement strand
ACTCACACGTCGGGACAGGGAGCGGGCCGGACCGTGCGCCCCGCCACACGGACTGTATCTTGTTAAAGTCGAATACTGAAAAGGAGGGGGCAGATGAAATTCTTCCTGGACACGGCGAATCTCGACGAGATTCGTGAGGCGGCCGCCCTGGGCGTCCTGGACGGAGTGACAACCAACCCGACGCTTCTCTCCAAACAGGTCGGCGGTGACGACTTCAAGAAGATCCTCAAGCAGGTCTGCGACGTGGTCAAGGGGCCGGTGTGCGCCGAGGTAGTGAGCGAGGATGCCGAGGGAATGGTCAGGGAGGCAAAGGAGCTTGCCGGCATCGATGAGCACATAGTGATCAAGATCCCCATGGTCAGGAACGGGCTCAAAGCCATAGGGAAGCTTTCCGGGGAAGGCCTCGCAACGGCCGCGACCCTGGTATTCAGTCCCAGCCAGGCTCTGCTGGCGGCCAGGGCCGGCGCCGCATACGTGATACCCTTCATTGGCCGGCTCGAGGATGCCAGCCACTACGGCACCGATCTCGTGGTTGATATCGTCGACATCTTCGACAACTACGATTTCGAAACCGAGGTCATGGTGGCCAGCGTGAGGAGTCCCCTGCAGGTGGTGGAAGTGGCAATGGCCGGCGCCGATATAGTCACGGTGCCGCCCAAGGTGATCGACCAGATGATCACGCATCCCATGACCGAAGCCGGGGTGAAGAGATTCCTCGAAGACTGGCAGAAGTTGGGCGCAAAGATCTGAGGCGGAATATGAAATTCATTTTGGCGGTTGCGTTGGCCGGCCTGCTCGGGCTGGCGATTGCCCTGATCTTCTTTCTGCCCGAGGAGAGCCCGGTGATTGAAACCAACCAGGATCTTCCCGACGGGCCCCACGGAGAAATCGGGGCGGTATCCGGCCAGGAGGCGGCGCAGGCTGGTGACATGCCTGATCAGGAGCCGGGGCAGGCCGAAGGTCTGTCCTACCAGGACGCGGCAGGGCTGGATGACACTTCCCGGTCGAGGCGGACCGCGATAGTCGTCGCCGCCGAGAAGACCGGTCCCGCGGTGGTCTCGATCAGTGTCATGCAGACCAGGGTGGTGCGGTCGCACAGGTCGCCTTTCAGGGATCCCTTCTTCGATCAGTTCTTCCTGCACAGGCGGCATGTCGAGCAGATTCCCTCACTCGGATCCGGTGCCATTATAAGCAGCGACGGGCTGGTGGTGACCAATGAGCATGTCGTCAGGGAAGCGACGGAGATAAAGGTGACCCTTACCGATGGCAGGCAGTTTGACGGCGAGGTTGTCGCCAGCCAACGCGATTACGATCTCGCCCTGGTGAAGATCGAGGGCGATAACCTGCCGGTGGCCGAGCTGGGTGACAGCGACCGGCTGATAATCGGCGAGTGGGCCATCGCCATAGGAAACCCCTTCGGCTACCTCTTACAGGACCCGCATCCGAGCGTCACGGCGGGCGTGATAAGCGCGCTCCACCGGAGTGTCTTGACAAGCGAGGAAGTTGTCGGGGTCTATAAGGACATGATCCAGACCGATGCCGCCATCAACCCGGGTAATAGCGGCGGGCCGCTTGTTAACTCGGCCGGCCAGGTCATCGGGATCAACACCTTCATCATATCCCAGAGCGGGGGATCGATGGGCATCGGGTTCGCCATCCCGGTCAACCGGGTTAAGTATGTCATGGAAGAGGTGAGCACTTACGGACGCATCCGTGAGATCTGGATCGGCCTCGGCGTGCAGGAGCTGACCCCGATGCTGGCGCGTTCCATAGGACTCGAGATCTCCCGGGGCGTGCTGATCTCACAGATCGACGAAGGAAGCCCCGCGGACAAGGCGGGCCTCAAGCGGCGTGATGTTATCATCAAGCTCGACGGCCAGCGTGTCCGGAACTATGACGGTGCCAGGCGAGCCATCTTCGGCGCGAGAGTCGGCGACGTGCTCGAGTTCGAGGTCTTAAGGGACGGTAACCGGCACGTGATGAGCGTTGAGGTGGAAGAGGCGCCGGAGGAATAGGAGGCGGCTTTGATAGAGCGTTATACATTGCCCGAGATGGCGGGACTATGGACCGAGCAGAGAAAACTGGAGACGTGGCTCACCGTTGAACTGGCAATCGTGGACGCTCTCCTCGAGAATGGCAGGATTCCGGGTGAGGCCGCCGCGAGAATCAGGAAGCATGCCCGGTTTGATCTTAAAAGGGTGCAGGAGCTCGAGGCCGTCACCAAGCATGATGTCTTATCCTTCGTGGAGTGCGTGGGGGAGAGCCTGGGAGATGACAGCAAGTACTTCCACATGGGAGTCACCTCATCGGATATTCTCGATACGGCCCTGGCGCTCCTCATAGGGGAAGCCACCGCGCTTATCCTTGCGGAGCTGGCCGAGCTCAGGCAGGTCATCCGCGCTCTGGCGGCGCAGCATGAGAACACCCTGATAGTGGGGCGAACCCACGGGATGCATGCTGAGCCCACGAGCCTGGGACTCAAGTTCGCCGTCTGGTATAACGATGTCGGCAGGGCGATAGCGCGCATTCGCACCGCGATGGAAGAGGTCTCCGTGGGGAAGGTCTCGGGCGCGGTGGGGAATTACTCCCACCTGCCGCCGGCCGTCGAGGAGCATGCACTTGCGTTCCTGGGCCTCGGACGTGAGAGGCCCGCCACCCAGATCGTGCAGCGGGACCGCCACGCATCTTACCTTGCGAGCCTTGCAATTGCGGCGGCTGTCATGGAGAAAATGGCAATCGAGATCAGGCACCTTCAGCGAACCGAGGTCGCGGAGGCCGAGGAGCCCTTCACGAAAGGCCAGAAGGGATCATCCTCGATGCCGCATAAGCGCAACCCCATAACGCTCGAGCGGGTGACCGGTCTTGCCAGGCTGATCCGGTCTCACGCGATGGCCGGCCTTGAAAACGTGGCGCTCTGGCATGAGAGGGACATCAGCCATTCCTCGGTGGAGAGGATCATCATCCCGGATGCGACAGTTGCGACCCACTATATGGCGCGGTGCATGAAGACCGTCCTTTCCGGCCTGGTCGTCCATCCGGAGAGGATGAAGGAGAACATGGACTTGAGCGGCGGGATGATCTACTCGCAGCGTCTGATGCTCTGCCTGATGGAGGCCGGCTGGGACCGGAGGCGCGCCTATGAGAAGGTACAGCTGCTGGCCCATTCGGTATACGCCCGAGGCAAGTTGCTCAAGGAGAGCGCCTGCGCGGATGAAGAGATCATAGCCGCGCTCGGTCCGGAGGCGGCCGCGAGCGTGTTCGATCCCGTCTATTACATAAGGCACGCATACGAGACATTGAAGGATATCGGCATACTCTGATACCGGAACTCTAATCAGGGGAAGAAGTTGACGGCGAGACTTGAAGGAACACTCGAAGAGATCGGCCAGGCCCTCAGGGAGTTGGGGGTGGATCTTAAGCCCGAGGAAGCTTGCCGGATCAGGGACCGCATAGGGAGGGATCCCACGGTCACCGAGCTCTTCATCTTCGACATCATGTGGAGCGAGCACTGTTCCTACAAGAGCAGCAAGCGGGTGTTGCAGCAGTACCTGCCGACCGAAGGGAGCGGGGTGGTGCTCGGTCCGGGTGAGGACGCCGGCGTGGTCCGGCTGGCGACGGTGGGCGAGGACACCTATGTACTGGTGGTGGCACACGAGAGCCACAACCATCCCTCGCAGATCCTCCCCGTGGAAGGCGCGGCGACAGGCATAGGCGGCATCGTGCGTGACGTCTACTGCATGGGCGCCGACGTGATCGGCGTGATGGATGCGCTTCGTTTCGGTGACCCTGAAGGTCCCAGGTCGGAGAATGTGAAGGAGATCGTCGAGGGAGTGGTGAGGGGCATCTGGGAATATGGCAATGCGCTTGGCGTGCCGAATGTGGGCGGCGACATTTTCTTCGACCGCGACTATGACGAGAACTGCCTGGTCAATGTGATCGCGATGGGGCTCGCCCGGGAAGAAGAGATAATAAGGAGCCGGGTTCCCCCCGAGGCGGCGGATGAGCCCTATGACCTGATACTGGTCGGGAAACCCACCGACAGGAGCGGCCTGGGCGGCGCCACGATGGCCTCACGGATCCTCGATGAGGAGAGAACATCGGACCTGGGAGCCGTGCAGCTTCACGATCCTTTCCTTAAGCGCATGCTTGCCGAGGCCACCAGGGCCGTGCTTTCGCATGCCAGGGATGCCGGGATCAAGGTCGGTTTCAAGGACCTCGGCGCCGGGGGGATTGCATGCGCCGTCAGCGAGATCGTGGACCGGGGAGGCTTCGGCGCGCGCATCGACCTGGATGAGGTCAACGTGGCATTCGCGGACATCGAGTCTTTTGCCATCGCCTGTTCCGAAACCCAGGAGAGGTACTGCTGGGCGGTGCCGCGTGGATTCACCGAGACGGTGCTTCGGATCTATAACGATGAATACGAGCTTCCCCACGTTTACAGGGGTGCCAGGGCTGCGCTGATTGGGCGCGTCACCAGGGAGCGGGATGTGGTGATGACCAGGGGCGGCGAGACGGTGGCCGGTCTTCCGGCCGCCATGATCACCGAAGGCATAGCCTATGACCGTGAGGCCGCGCCCCCGCGGAGGAGCGCAGACGGGAAGGCCGGAGCCACCGGGGTGGTACCGCGCCTTGATGATCTTAAGGCTGTCTGCCTGTCGGTGCTCTCGCTTTCCTCCATCTGTTCCAAACACTATGTCTACAGACATTACGATTCCGAGGTCAAGGGTATGTCCGCGCTTAAGCCCGGTGAGGCCGACGCCTGTGTCACGGTGATACCGGGGACTTCCGTGGGAGTCGCGACTTCGGTGGACGGTAACCCGCGCTACTCGAGGGTTGATCCCTACTGGGGCGGAGTGATGGCGGTCTGCGAGAGCGTAAGGAACGTCGCCGCGGTGGGCGCTGTTCCCATCGCCCTGACCGACTGCCTGAACTTCGGCAACCCGGAGGATGCGCGTGTTTTCAGGGACTTTGTCGAGACCGTGAAAGGCATCGGGGACGCGGCGCGCGCCTTGAGCGCCTTCGGGACCGACGAGCCGCTGCCGGTGGTCTCGGGAAACGTGAGCTTCTACAATGAATCATCATCCGGTGCGGCTATTCCTCCCTCGCCGGTGGTCGCCTGCTTCGGAGTGCTCGACGACTATGCCGTGGCCACCAGCCTGGCCTTGAAGCGGACGGGGAGCCATCTTCTCCTTATCGGCGATCCAGGGAAGGCCCTGGCAGGCTCGGCGCTTCTT
>JAUVJV010000087.1 GCA_030592245.1 Candidatus Eiseniibacteriota bacterium | reverse complement strand
GGATACGTGACCCCCGAGGACATCCGTGCAATCGGGATGGAGGTCTTAAGACACCGGATCATCCCGTCCTATGAAGCCGAGGCGGAGGACATAACTCCTGAAACCCTCGTGACCAAGGTGTTTGAGAAGATCGAGATTCCCTAGGGAGGTTCTCCTTGATACCCCGCGAGGTTCTCAACAAGGTACGGCGCATCGAGATAACCACCCGGTCCATGGTGAGGGACACCTTTGCCGGGAACTACGAGAGCATTTCAAGGGCCGCGGAATGGAATTCGATGAGGTGCGCGAATACCAGCCCGGCGATGACATACGAAACATCGACTGGAACGTGACCGCCCGGACAGGGTGGCTGCATGTAAAGAAATACGTCGAGGAGCGCGAGCTCACTGTACTCATCGTCTTTGACGCGAGCGGCTCCTTCGATTTCGGAACGGCCACGCGCCTCAAGCGGGAGCTCGCGGCAGAGGTGGGTGCGGTGCTGGCGTTTGCGGCAATACGCAACAACGACAAGGTTGGGCTCCTCATCTTCACCGACGAGATCGAGGCCTTTGTGCCGCCGCGAAAGGGAAGGAAGCATGTCTTGAGAATCATTCGCGAGATTCTCCACTTCAGGCCGCGCTCCAAGGGGACCAATATAGCGTCGGCCCTTGAGCACGCCATGAGGGTGGTCAAGCGGCACAGTGTCATGTTCTGCATCTCGGACTTCAGGGATTCCGGCTATGAGAGCGCCCTTACCATAGCCAACCGCAAGCACGACGTGGTCGCGGTCACCGTGACCGATCCCAAGGAGATGGAGATCCCGCCGCTCGGGCTCATAGAGGTCGAAGACGGCGAGACGGGAGAGCGCGTGATACTGGACTTGAGCCGGAAGAAGTTCGCCGATATGTTCAGCGAGGCCGCAGCCGGTGTGCGCGATCGCAGGAAGGCCATATTTACCAGGGCCAAGGTGGACGAGATAGGCCTCAAGACAGATGAGGATTATGTTGAACCGCTTGTCAGGTTCTTCCAGGAGAGGCAGCGGAGGCTGAAGTGGCGTTACTGAGAGGTATGGCACTGGCAGGTACATTGCTGAAGGGGATGTCGCTGCGGGCTGTATTGCCGAGCGTGCTGTTTTTCCTTGCCGCAGTGGCAGCAAGCCCGGCTCCGGCCCGGGCCGCGGATACACCTTTCGATGTCTATGCCGGCCTCGACCGCAGGAGTGTGGCGGTAGGCGACACCTTCAGGCTCAACCTCGATCTTTCCTGGCAGGACGGGGTGGAGGTTAAGCCTCTGGCCGTGGGCGATGAGCTTGGCCCGTTCACCGTGAGAGATCTTCACTATGGAATTGCATCACCCGGGGAGGACGGGTTCTCGCGCAGGGTCTCAATCTTGCTCACCGTATTCGAGACGGGGGAGCAGACCGTTCCGGCGGTCCCGATCATCTACATGGACAAGGCCGGCGCGGCGCAGACAGCCGCGACCGTCCCGCTTTCGATCGAAGTCGTGAGCGTGCTGAGCGAGGATGCGGTGGAACCGAGGGACATCAAGGCCCCCATGTCCGTGCCCAAGCGCTGGAAGGACCTGATCCTAAGCTATGCCCTCCTGGTAGGGCTCGTTGCCGGGGCCGCGACCAGTGTGATGCTCTCGGTGATGCGGCGCGAGCAGATCGAGGTTTTCATGGTGAGGCTCTATCACCGGGTGGCAGGCCCCGTGAGACGGCTGATCTTGATGTTGCTGGCGGCCCTTGGACTGGTGCACCGCGAACATGAAGAGATATTCGATGTTGAAGTGACCGAGCCCGACCTTGATCCTGAGGAGGCTGCGCTGAAGGAACTGGACCGGATAGAGGCCCTCGGGCTTCTCGAGCGGGACATGGTGAAGGAGCACTACACTCTGGTTTCTGAATCGGTCCGGCGATACCTGGAACGCAAGTACGATGTGCTTGCCATGGAGTCCCCAACGTCATTCACGCTGGAATCCCTGGCGGAGAGATGTATCCCCGATGATGGTCTGGAGCTCACGGGCCAGGTGCTCGAGGAAAGCGACATGGTGAAGTTCGCCAAGTTTGTTCCGGTGCCTGAATCGGCGGGTTCACTCACTGCAAGGGCGCGAAGCATGGTGGGCATCACCGGGACCCGGCCGGCTGAAATCCTGCAGGCTGGAGGCCCGCGCACGGGGGCCTTGCCCGACCGATCGCAGCAGGGGGAGGCATAGAAGGTGCGCTTCGAGAATCCACTATTCCTTTTCCTCCTGGCGGCGATTCCGCTGCTTTACCGGTTCAGCTTCAGGGAAGCGCCGCGGCGCTTTGCGGCCCTGAAGTACACCGATCTGAAATCCCTGGGCAGCGGTATCAAGACCCGACGGGGTTACCGTGGTACCCTCTTCACCTTGCGCACCACCGTGCTCGTGCTGATTGCTTTCGCTCTGGCCAGGCCGCAGATTGAGACGGGTTATGAGACCATAAAGGCCGAGGGGATCGACATAATGCTGGGCCTTGACATATCGGGAAGCATGCGGGCGGAGGATTTCAAGCCCAAGAACCGGCTCCACGTCGCCAGGCAGGTCGTCTCGGATTTTGTCTCGAGGATATCGAACGACCGCGTGGGGCTTGTGGTTTTCGCATCCAAGAGTTTCACCCGCTGCCCGCTCACGCTCGACCATGGGGTTTTAAAGACCATGCTGGAAGACATCGAGATCGGGATGATAGATGATGGGACCGCGATCGGCCTGGCCCTTGCCACATGCGTGGCCCGGCTCAAGGACTCCAAGGCCAAGAGCAAGGTGATTATCCTGCTCACGGATGGAGTCAATAACCAGGGGGAAATAGATCCCCTGACCGGGGCCTCCCTTGCCAGGGCAGCGGGCATACGGACCTATACCATAGGCGTGGGAAAGGAAGGCGGCGCGCCCGTCCCCGTGCCGACCCAGAGCGGGAGGATGGCTTATGCCCGGAACCCCGACGGCAGCCTCTACCTGACGCAGCTCGATGAGGATACCTTGAAGGAGATTGCCTCAATCACCGGAGGCACATACTACAGGGCCACAGACGAGCAGGCCCTGGATGAGATTTACAGGAAGATACTGGAGATGGAACGGACCGCATTCGAGGTCAAGCACTTCAAGCATAGAAAAGAGATCGCCAGGCGCATCCTGCCGTTCGCGATTCTGGCGATGTTTGTGGAGATTCTGCTTATTACCACCGTGTGGAGGAAGATCCCGTGAGAAGAGAGGATGGCTGTTCCGTGAGGTTGAGCGAGTGGAGATAGGAAACCCCATAGCGCTTTACTTCCTGGCCCTTGCGGCCTTAGGCGCCTTGCTCTTCATCTACGAGATGACCTGGGCCAGGCGGACCATGATGAGCTTCGCCGGCGAGCCCGTAATGGGCAAGGTACTCAAAGGCTTCTCGCGGCGCCGGCGCTTTGTGAGGCGTGTCCTCATTATCGCCGCGCTCGTGCTCCTCGTCCTGGCATGGGCGATGCCGAGAGTCGGCCGGGGCATGAGAGTGATCAAGCGGGAGGGCGCCGACGTGGTGGTTGCCCTGGACGTCTCGGTCAGCATGCTGGCCGAGGATGTGAGTCCCAGCAGGATGGAAGTCGCCAAGCGGGCCGTCAATGGTCTCATCGCCAGGCTCGAGGAGGACAGGTTTGCCCTCGTCGGTTTTGCCGGGGCAGGCTTCGTGCACTGTCCGCTCACGACCGATGCCGGAGCCCTTGCGATGTTCGTGGACTTCTTGAATCCCGGGGTCATCCCCGAGCAGGGAACCAGCATCGGCTCTGCGATCGTCGAGGGACTGAAGGCCCTCAAAAGCAGCAGCGGACGCGGGAAGGCCATCGTCATAGTGACCGACGGCGAGGATCACAGCCGGGATTTCGATGGCGCCCTGCGGGAGGCCGAGGCCCAGAATGTCCGCATCTTCACCCTCGGGGTCGGCACTCCCGGAGGAGAGCCCATCCCCATCCGCGACCGTGCCGGCAATGTCACCTCATACAAGCGTGACAATTCTGACAATGTAGTGGTTTCCAGGCTCAATACCGACGTGCTCGAAGAGATAGCGAGGGCCACCGGAGGGGAAAGCTATGTTCTCGGCCTTGGAGACCGGGCCATATCCAGGATTGCGCGGGCCATAGAGGCGATGGAGAAGGGAGTGCTCGAGGAGAGGACCTTCGAATCCTATCTGGAGCTTTTTCAGATCCCGCTGGCGCTGTGCTTCGCGCTTCTTCTCGCGGAGGCCATCGTGGGCGAGAGGAAATCAGGGGAGACGGAGCCCGGGGACAGGGGGCCGGAAGAAGATGAAGTTTGAGAAGAGGGAGTCTGATGGTTAGAGTTTTGTCTGCAGCCGTGATTGTCTTGCTCCTGGCCGGTACGGCCTCGGGCCTTACGCTCAGGGATAAAATGCACGGGCGCATCTCAAAGGGCAACAAGCAGTATGACGAGGAAAACCACGACGTGGCCCTGGAGAACTACATGAAGGCGCAGGGACTCGACTCGACCCACGCTGTTCCCCATTTCAACGCCGGTGATGCCTTCTACCGTATGGGTAAGTTCCCCGAAGGGGCGCAGGAGTTCCTGAGGTCGGCCGCCTCGCCGACAGACAGCATCGCAGCCATGAGCTACTACAATCTGGGCAATTCCATGTTCAAGGCGAACGACTATGAGTCTGCCATCGAGGCCTACAAGAGATCATTGCTGATGGATCCCGACGATGAGGATGCCAAGTTCAACCTCGAACTCGCCATGAGGATGATGCAGCAACAGCAGCAGCAGGATCAGGATGATGGCGATGCCAAGAACAAGGAAGGCGACCAGGAGCAGCAAGGAGAGGATCAGCAGCGGGATGAGCAACAAGAACAGGACGAGCAGAACGAGCAGGAACAACAACAAGACCGACAGCAACAACAGGATGAGCAGCAAGAGCCCCGGCAGGCACCTCAGGAGATAACACCCGAGGAACTCGAGAGAATACTTGCGGCAATCGAAGCCAGCGATAAAAATACACAGGAAGAGATGCTCAGGAAGACCTCCAGGCGGAAGACCATTTCGGGCAAGGACTGGTAATGATGACAAGACGGTTTGGCCCGGTAGTTGCGGCGGTGATCGCGATCGCTGTCATGATGCCGGCCCTCGCGTTGGGTGCGAAACTAAGCGCCGAGGCGCGCCTCAACAGAACCATGATTGGTGTGGGAGAGCGTCTGGTGCTTACCATAGCTGTTACCGGTGCGAGCGAAGTGCGGGATCCGGACCTGGGTGTTCTGGATGGGTTCCGGGTGGAGCACTCGTCGAGGTCACAGAGTATCAACGTGGTCAACTTCAAGATGACGCGGTCGCTCAATCTGCAATACGTTCTCACGGCACTCAAGGAAGGCGACTATGAACTCGGCCCGTTCGCTGTAAGCACCGGCAAGGAAACCTATGTGACCGACCCTGTCAGGGTGAAGGTGGTGAAGGGCCGGGCGCCCCAGAGCAGTTCGCCGGACGCCGGCCGGGCGGATGATGAAGACCTTGTCCTGGTAAGCGCCTCGGTGGACAGGAGGCGGGCCTATGTCGGGCAGCAGATCACCCACACGGTCAAGTTCGCGTACAGGGTGAGAATGCTGAATGAACCGCGCTATGTTCCCGCCGAGCACACGGGATTCTGGTTCGAGGAGCTCGGTTCCAGCGGCCCTGAAATCGAGACCATAAACGGAAAGCAGTATTATGTACTTAAACTGCGGACGGCATACTTCCCCATCTCCAGCGGCAAGTTCACGATCGGCAAGTCAAGCATCCGCTATGCAGTGAGAGACACCGATCCGTTCTCGCGGGACCCTTTCAGTATCTTCGGCCGCGATCCCTTCGGCCGGGGTGGGAGAGAGGTTGTGGGAGAGACCAAGCCGATCGAGATTGAGGTGCTGCCGCTTCCCGGTGAAGACCGGCCGGAGGATTTCACCGGAGCAGTGGGGCAATTCGACATGCGCCTCACGCCCAGCAGCAGAACGGTTAAGACCGGTGAATCCCTTACCCTCACCGTGAAGATCAGCGGAAGGGGGAATGTCAAGTCCATCGGCGACCTCGTGATGCCCGAGTTCGAGGACTTCAGGGTGTTCGCTCCCAAGGCCAGGGAATCTGCCGATGTCCAGCGCCTCCGTGTGGGAGGAGAGAAAACTTTCGACCTCGTGCTGGTACCCCTGAGGACTGGCCAGTACACGCTCGAGGGCTTCAGCTTCTCCTACTTCGATCCCGAACCGGGCAAGTACATAACATTGACCGCCAAGCCGATCGAGATCGAGGTGGGGGAGGGGGACGAGGCATTGACCGGGATCATACCCGGAAGTGCAGGCCAGGTCGGTGTTGCCCGCCGGGACATCAGGCATATCAAGCGCCTGGAGATCTCCAGAAATGAACTCAGGTTCTCACCGAGCGGCATCCGGGGATTCCTGATGAGATATCTGCCCATCGCCATCGCCCTGCTGGGTATTGCGATCAGCGTCCAGAGAAGGCGGGCGGAGGTTGCCGGAAAGGGCATGGTGCGAAAGGCCTTCAAGACCGCGATGAGAGACCTTAAAGCTGCCAGGGCGCTCGCCCGGGATCCGGTCAGAGCTGCTGATGCTGCAGGCATGACCGCCAGGGCAGTGAAATCCTACCTTGGAGCAAGAGCGGGAACGAGCGAGGGGCTGGTCGATCACCTTGCCATTACCTCGACCGAGGCGATCCCGGCTGACCTGAGATCCAGGGTCACGGACCTGATTGGCGGTCTGGACAAGATCAGGTTTGCTCCGGGCGAAAGCGGTGCGGGAGAGATAGGCGATCTCGTGAACCGTGCCGGGGAATTGATCAGACTGGTGGACGGTAGATGGAACAAGTGAAAAACGCCGGACTCCTGGGCCTCGTTCTGGTCATGGCCCTGGTCGCCGTGGCCTCCGGTGAGCAGGATACCGATGAGATCAACACCCTGTTTGATCAGGCATGTGATTTCTATGAGGCGGGTGATCTTGTCTCCGCGCAGGCCGGGTTTGCGGCATTGCTCTCGATGGGGGTAAGAAACGGGGCGGTCTACTATAATCTCGGAAACTGTTATTACAAGCAGGGGGAAGTGGGCCGGGCGGTCGCTAATTACAGGCGGGCTCTCATGCTCGCCCCGAGGGACGAGGATACCAGGGTCAACCTGGACCTCTTAAGGTCGGCCGTCGGCACCCGGGACACCACATCGGCATTCGGTGCCGGGGGCATCGCCCAGGCCCCCTTGAGACTGGCTTCAGCCAGGGAGTGGCAGATCGTCTTCTATGCATCATACTACCTCTGCATCATCTTCTTAGTGGGTGTGCTTTTCCTCAGCGGCAGATCAAGGGCTACGGCTGCCCGGGTCCTTGTCGCGCTGGTGATTGTGAGCGCGTGCTCCTTCGCTCTTTCCGCGCAGGGCAGGTCGCGCTTCAGGGGTGGCTCCGGCGCTGTCGTGGTTGCAGAAAAGACCGAGTTCATGTCGGGGCCCGGGGCTGCGTTTGAGGAACTGGTAAGGCTGTCCGATGGGGTGGAGCTCAAGCTCCGCGCCCGTAGCGGCATCTGGGTGGAGGCCCAACTTCCCACGGGCGAGGTCGGCTGGGTTCGCGAAGGCGACCTCGAGCCCATATAGACGCAGGCTCCGCCGCAGCCACCGCAACCGGGGCCACGGCCACCGCAGCAGCGACCGCAAGTGATTCAGCAGTGTCGCCACCTGCCGAAATGATAACTCACACCCTCGTCTTTGCAGACTTTTCCCGATTGACCGTGCGTGCGTCACTCTGGTTTACATGGGTGGGTCACAGGGCAGGCGAAGTGTCCGGTTCTGAGGCCTGAATCGGCGCGTAATGTGTTGGG
>JAUVJV010000414.1 GCA_030592245.1 Candidatus Eiseniibacteriota bacterium | reverse complement strand
GTCTTAAGTCACTTGGTTGGGTCGATGAGATCGTGGTGGTGGACTCGGGCTCAAGCGACCGGACCCTCGAGATCTGTGAGAGGTATGGCTGCAAGATCATAAGGACGGAGTGGAAGGGATTCGGTCCCACCAAGCAGATTGCCGTGGATTCGGTATCCAATGACTGGGTTCTCTCGGTCGATGCGGACGAAGAAGTGATCCCCGAGCTTGCCCGTGAGATACAGGAGACCCTCTCGCAGGAGGAGGTCAGGGCGGGCTACAAGATCAGATGGCTCTCCATGTATCTCGGCAAGTGGATTAAACGCTCAGGCTGGAATAAGCAATACAAGCCCAAGCTTTTCAACAGAAAGAAAGGGCGCTTCACGGATGCTCTTGCTCACGAGACCGTGAGAATAGAAGGGGAAGTAGGGAGACTCAAGCATCCTCTCAAGCACTATACCTATCCCGACATTGCCACGGTGAAGAGTAAGACGGAGAGCCAGGCAGACTGGGGAGCTCAGCTTCTCGATCAGAAAGGTAGGAGGCCATCCAGGCTCAACGCCTACACCCACTCCGCCTGGACCTTCATCAGGACCTATGTCCTGAGCGCGGGCTTCCTGGATGGGCGTATCGGACTAAGCCTTGCAAGGGATAGAGCTTACATAGTTTATCTCAAGTATATTCGACATTGGCAGAAGCACCGGGATGGTGGTGAGAACGCGTGATGGGTCCAGAGAGGTACAAGCGAATCCTCATAATCCAGACCGCCTTTCTGGGTGACGTGATTCTCATTACTCCTCTGATCCGCGCAACCAGTGAGCTCTTCGGCGAAGCCAGAATCGACGTACTGGTTACTCCCGAGACCAGGGGTATCCTCGCCAACAATCCGCATATCACGGATGTGGTCACCTTCGACAAGCGAAGGAACAAGCTAATGGCCCTCTGGGAGACCGGCCGGCATTTGAGACAGAACAAATACGATCTGGCCATCACGCCTCACAGTTCGCTTACCACAGCCTACCTAATGCGATGGGCCGGCATACCCGGGAGGTTGGGGTTTGATCGCTGGGCCGCGGCCAGGCACCTGACCATGAAGGTTCCCCATCTTGAGGAGCGGGGATTCCACAAGATCAGGCGCAACCTCCATCTTCTCAGTGTTTTCACCGGGCGTGAGTTCGATATCCAGAGCGAGGTCTTTCCGGACGAGGCCATGGCAGCCAGGGCAGAGGATCTGCTGGCGAAGCTGCCGCGACCGGGCAGGCCCAAGGTTGTGATCTGTCCCGCCTCGCTCTGGTTCACAAAGTGCTGGCCGGAAGAGCACTTTGTGGAACTGACGGCAGCCCTCGACAGCGCAGGTGTCAACATCATCTTCGATGGTGGTCCTGCCGATCACGAGCTCTGCCAGCGCATAATAGAGAAGTCCGGGGTGGAGGCCCTCAACATCTGCAAGGCGACCAAACCTCTTGAGTCATCCGCGGTGATCGAGCGTTGTGATCTCCTCATCAGCGGTGACAGCGCACCGGTTCACCTGGCCAATGCTGCTGGGACCGATGTCTTCGCAATCAATGGACCGACCGACACGATGGAAACCGGCTACTTTCCCTTCCGCGAAGGTGACCGGGTCTTTGCCCTCGAGATGGGCTGCCGTCCTTGCGGTCCCCACGGGGCCAATAAGTGCCCGCTCGGCCACCACAACTGCATGAACGAGCTGCGGCCCGCAACCATTCTCGAAGACGTTGCCGCAAAGTTCAGGTAACTGCGGGACAACAGTGAGTGGCCCAATGCTCCCGCGTACCCGTAGGGTTGGAACCTGGACTAAAAGGCAGATCCCAGGCATTCCACGTCGATGCACAGGCAGGATCCAAGGCTGATGGTGCAGGTCTTGGGTCCGGCACTGACTGGACTGAATGTCACCTCCACGCTATGCGTGCCGCCGGAACCCGGGATGGTTTGAGGGCCACCGCCGGAGATGCTGAACTCCGGGCAGGCCTCCGAGATCGAGACCTCCAGGTCAGACGATCCGTTGTTGGTTATTGTGAATGACATCGTCGAGTCCGCGCCCACGGCGATCGCCCCGAAGTCAAGCGTATCAGGCGCAATCTCACAAGTGGCCACCTTGGCGGTTCCGATGCATGCTATCTCCGGGCACGAATCGGCACCGGTGGTGACAGTGTAGGTTTGTGTTCCGGCGGAGGTGGGCGCGAACTCAACCGTGACCTGCCTGTCGCCGCCGGCCGCAAGAGCATAGGGACCGCTTCCGGATATTATGGAGTAATGTGAGGAGACGCCTCCAGTGATGTTTCCGGTCAGTTCACACGTCCCTGTATAGGAGATGGTAAAGCTGTCAACTTTCGAGCAACCGACATATACATCGCCAAAGTCAAGGGTATCAGGCGAGGCCACACATTGGACAGTGCAGCCCTCTCCCGTTGCGGCTATGTCGCTGCATGCACCATGCCCCGTTTCTATCGTGCAGGGGATGCTGCCATCCACGGACGGCTGGAAGCGCAGAGTGAATGTGGCGGAATCAGCCGGCGCGATGCTGTAGGAAGCGGAACCCACGATACTGTAATCGGCGCATGGTGAGACTACGGTTCCGCTCAAGGTTCCACATGCGGTGTTCCTGATCACGAAGCTCGTATCGGAACTCTGCCCGACCGGGACTATGCCGAAGTCCAGGCTCGAGGGACTCACATCACATTCAGGCGTGCCGGGGCCGGTGGCTATGCAGGAGACACTATCACAGGTGCCCAGGTCTATGGTGCAGGTGTCATCGCCGCAATCGGTCGGAGCATAAGTCACCGTGAAGATCTCCGACTGGCCGTCGGTGAGACTGTATGAGCCGGGCGATACCGTGAACTCGTCACAGGTCTCGGTCACACTGCCGCTCAAGGTCCC
>JAUVJV010000284.1 GCA_030592245.1 Candidatus Eiseniibacteriota bacterium | reverse complement strand
GTCAGGGAGTCTGAGGAGATACTTGGTGGTGCCGTCGCTGGGCGAGATTAGGCGTAGTTTTTCCCTGAGCCTTACGACGGCAAAATACTTATCGAGATGGTCGCGCAAGTCCTGGGGAAGGTTGGTCATATCCTCGATGGACTTTGCGCGCTTCCGGTAGATCCACTCACAGATCTGGCCTGCGCGGTAGGGTGGATGGCCGCGCTTGGTGAGATAGGATGCTATTTCATTGCGCGTCATGTCGTTTATGTACTTTTTGGGATGTTCGCTCACTTGATCTTCTCAACCAGATCGGCGAGGCCGTAAGGTTCGAGGGCCTCCGCCATTATGGACTCCATGTCCCGCAATCTTGTGTCAGGAATGGCCGGCTGTGTGTACTTGCCGAGGCGCTTCTCTACCTGAGCGGCGGCCTCTTCAATGAGCTTCCGGTCATTGACCTTGCCTTCATCCTTGTAGGCCTTCCGGTCGATCAAGCTGCTGGGATAGTGAGCTTCCTTCTTGTAGAGCTCCAGGATCATGTCGGTCGTGAGATAATTACTGTCCTTGAGGCCCTCCGCGATGGCATCGATGCCCAGGGTCTTGCCGCGCGGTTCCATTCCCTGCTTGAAGCGCCGGACCATGCCGCAGATATCATTATCGAGCACGAGCTTCTCCAGGCACTGGCAGCTCTCGAAGTTGAGCATCCCGGGACCCGAGACAAAGTCGATGGCGCCGGCCGAGGCCGCAACCAGGGTCATCGCCGATTCCATTCCGGCCTGGGCATCCAGGGTCTTGGAATCACTCATCCCCAGGTAGGCCTGGGTGGGGAAGCCCATGGACTGTCCGACCTCTGCGTATCCAATGTCGATCATCAGGGTCTCGACCGCACCCATCGGGGATGTCGAGTAGCGCATGTCGAAGAGCGCGGGTGAGCCCCCGTAGATGATGGGAGCGCCGGGGGAGTAGGCCTGGGTTATCACGACTCCGCTTAAGGTCTCGATCGTATGCTGCACCACGCTTGCCAGAAGGCTCATGGGTGCCAAGGCTCCCGGCAAGGGCATCGAGATAAACTGCACGGGGAAAGCGTTCTGGGCGCATTCCCTTAAGTCGTGGCAGCCGAGCTCCGACCAGCGAAGCGGCGATGTGGGACAGACATCAAAGATGGTACACGGTGCGCCCCGCATGGTCTCTCTGCCGGCCCGGGTAAGCAGTAGATCCCGCATCACGGGGAAGCCCTTCTCCGAGAAGGTGCCGGTTACGACCGGCTTATCGGTGAAGAGGCAGGAGATATAAACCCTTATGATGTCACTTATCTCTTTCGGGACCTCAGAGGGGATAAGAGCCGTGCTCGTGGCCTCGATATACTCCAGGGTGTGGGTGAGCTTTGCATAGCGGGCCACATCGTCCACCAGAGGTAATCTCATCAAGGAGTTAGCTGCATCATAGATAAAGAGCGCCGCCGAGCCGGGATTGAAGTGAATCTGGCCGTCTCCGAAGGAGAACTTCTCATTGCCGGCCATATCGTAGAGGGTGAGCTCCTTGGGAGTGGACTTGATCGCGGCCTCAACCATGCTTCGCTTGATCCTGGCATTATGCTTCTCTTTGGTGACTTCGGCTCCCATTTCCCCCAGGAGCTCCAGGGTATCGGGGTCCTCCACCGTGATACCGAGCTTCTCGAGCGCCTCCATAGCCTCATCGATGATCTTGCCGATCGCTTCCTCGGAGAGGATCGTGAGCTTAGGCTTCTGGATCTCCATCGTGTTCCTGCCTTTCAGGAAGTCTTTTGTGTGATAGGTTACTTCTTCTTGATAAGGGAGATTCGGCGTGGTGTCAAGGTGATTGGGGAGTTGGTGGGTTCCCTTCGAATCCATGGGTTCGAAGCCGGCCTACTCTGATCGCCCCATGATCTCCCGGGCCCTGGCGGAGTCCTGGGCGGCTTTTGCACCTTCGCCGAGCTTTTCCCAGAAGGCAGCTCTCTGGAGGTACGCATTGGCAATGTCAGGGGCGATCCGGATGACCTCGCTCAGATCCGCAACCGCCAACTCCAGGCTATCCATTGCTCCGTATGTAGTCCCTCTATAGAAATACGCCTCATGATTGTTGGGTTGACGTTCTATGGTGAAGGAGAAATCCGCCAACGCGAGATCGTACTCCTCCATCCTTCCGTATGCGCGGCCTCTTCCGAGGTGTAGATCGGCCAAGAAGGGCGCCAGCTCGATCGCTCTCTCGAAATCCGCCAACGCCTGCTCGGCGTCCTCCTTGGCCAGCCAGAGCTTCCCTCTTGCCCAATAAGCGTCCACTCCATTGGGATTGAGCTCTATGACCTTCGTATAGTCTGACAACGCCTTGTCTATCTCACCCAGGCGCCCGAGTGCGTTTCCTCTCATTGAGTATGTTTGCCAGAAGCTGGGGTCAATCTCAGCTGCCCTATCGAAGTCGGGAATCGCCTCCTCTTCCCTGCCCAGATGGCAGAGCAGAAAAGCTCGGCTGAAGTTGTTCCTTAGGGACTCAGGATTCAATTCAATGGCCCGGGTGAAGTCCTCAAGAGCCTTGGTGGAATCACCGGCATCCTCCCAGGTGAATGCCCTGCCGACTATGTACTCCTCATTATCCGGATCCAGCGCGATCGCACTGTCTAGGTCTGCAATAGCTCGCTCAAACTCATCTCTGAATCTGTAGAGCATTCCTCTCTCGTAGTAACAGCTTGCGGCCGTGCCTGGTGACATGGCTTCGGTATAGGCCTGAATGGCCTCATCGAAGCGGCCAAGTTTGCCAAGAGCGATGCCCTTGGCCATCAGCAGGTTCTCGCGGTGCCCCTCCGGAACCGCTACTTCGGTTGCGGAAAGGTCGCCGCCCCTCTCGAAGTCCTCAACCCCGTCCTGCCAGTCCAGCATCCTGCAATGGATGGTGGCTCGAATGGTATACAATGATCCCAGATTCGGATTCAGCTCGATGGCCCGGTTGATATCTGCCAAGCCCGCCTCAAGGCTGTCCATTGCACTCAGGACAGTTGCCCGGATCACGTATGCCTCCATGCCCAGGGGATTGGACTCGATGCATCTGTCCAGGTCAGGCAGCGCGCTTCCGTAGAACCCAAGGTTCATGTGCATAGTTGCTCTTCCCACAAGGGCTTCCGGGCAATCAGGCCACATCGAAAGCGCCGCCTCGAAGTCCGCCATGGCCACGTCAATGCGCTCCATCTTGAGTGCGGTAACCCCACGGCCCGCGATGGCTCCAGGCCAGTCAGGCAACAGCTCAATCGCCCTTTCGTGATCCGCTATGGCCTCCTCGTAGTTTCCCATCGACCTGTGAGCGGTTGCCCTCCCGTCGTAGGCAGGGGGGAACGATGGGTCGATATCAATCGCTTTCTGGAAACTCTCAAGTGACTGGCGGGGGTGGATTCCCTTGAGGAGAGCCGTGCCTTCTCCATGGTAGGCGAGTGCGGATTCGGCGCCCAGCTTGAGGGCCGTCTGGAAGTCTGCTGCTGCCTCATCGATTTGCCAGGTCGAAAGCCGGAGTAAGCCCCTTGCGAGATAGATCTCTGCCGTCCCTGGGTTCAGGCCGATGGCGATGGTGTAATCGTCGTTTGCAGGCTCATAGGCTCCAAGAAGTGTGTTAATCCCAGCCCGCAGCAGAAGAGCCTCGACAGATGATGGATCCAACTCTGCTGCCCGCTCCGCATCGACGTAGGCGTTTTCGAGATCGAGGTTCAAGAGATGCGCGTATCCCCGAAGGATGTAGGCATCAGGCAGATCAGGATGCAGCTCAATCACAAGGTCAAGCCGGTCAATTGCCAGCTCGGGCTCTTCCTGCGAAAGATGCGAAGCTCCGTCGGATAAGTAGACCACTGTGGAATCCATTGGCGCCAGGCCGCTCGATGCATCCTCGGCAAGTCTCTCAATGGTGGAACCCAAGACATGTGACTGGAGCTTCATGCCCCCTAGACTAGCGCTCTGAATCTCTGCCGTGCCGGGGTTCGCGAGCAGGGATACAGTCAGTAGAAGCAGGGTAGAAGAGGCAAGGATACGACCCAATCCGGAAGATGTTCTCGCGCTCATAGCTACCTCCTTCGACAACACCAAGGAGTGAACACCAAACCACCCCGAATGTAAATCATAATGCTGGGGGACTTGCAGCTGAGGGAGTTGCTGGAGCGGCACTGCCC
>JAUVJV010000282.1 GCA_030592245.1 Candidatus Eiseniibacteriota bacterium | reverse complement strand
CGTCCTCGAGAAGGGCAACGCCTTCATCGCCGTGGGCCTGGCCGGCCTGCTGAGCACCCTGGCAGGTGTTCTCCTTTTCCGCTCCGGGAACCATCACACCGCCGCGACCTCGTGGGCTGCCTCCCGCTGGATGAGGACCACCCTTCCCCTGGCCGCCCTGGCCTTCTTCGGCGGCGTGATGGTCTGGAGCGGCAATGTCGAACTTGCGACCAGGCAATTCCAGTGGGGTGGTCTCGAGGTGGTCGCCTCGGCCGATTCAAGGCATGGCAGCATAGTGGTGACCAGGAGAGGCACCACCTTCGACTTCTTCCAGAGCGGGGCTCTGGCGCACACGGTTCCCGACCCCAAGTCCGCCGAGGAGACCGTTCACATCCCGCTGCTTTATCATCCCGGTCCGGAGAGAATCCTCATCATAGGGGGTGCGGGTTCGGGAGTGGTCTCCGAGGTTGCCCGGCACCAAATGGTGAGAGTCCTATATGTTGTCGAACTCGATCCGGCGGTTCTTGAGATCACCGGGCGCTACGCGCCGGAAGGGTGGATTGATAACTCCTCGATCGAGGTCCACGCGATCTACGGTGACGGCCGGGCGCACATCGCCGGGACCGGTGAGGCTTACGACGTGGTGATCATCAATGTCGGGGTACCCACCAGTCTCCAGGTCAACAGGTACTATACGGTTGAATTCTTCCGGCAGGTAAGGCGCGTCCTTAAACCCCGGGGCATCCTGGCTTTCACCATCCCATCCGGCGGGGCTTTCATAAGCCCTGAGGTGGGCTCGCTGGCCGCATCCATGGCGAGGGGCGCAGGCGAGGTTTTCACCCATGTCGAGGTCTTGCCCGGGGAGGCGATCCATCTTCTCGCCTCCCAGGAACTGGATCTCAGGAAGCGCTCGGAGGCATTGATCGAAACCCTGATCGAAAGAGAACTCAACACCGCATATGTAAACGAGTACCGCCTCTGGGAGAGGCTTGTCCCCCTGGAGAGGGCTCGCATGGACAGCTTGATCACCAAGTACGGTTCGGTGTCCGCGAACACCGATTCGAGACCGGTATCGGCCTCGTTCGCGATCGAGAGATGGGCGAGACATTTCACCAGCGGCAGGCTGCTTTCATCCCTGACCGAAAGGGTCACCCTTGGCTCCTCGGCCGCCTTCATAGTGCTCGGCGCTCTCGTGGTATCTGCCGTAGTCATACTTGCCACCAGGTCATCCGTGCTGGCTCTTCCCGGCGCTCTCATGGTCTACAGCGTGGGTGTTACGACCATGTTCACCCAGATACTGATCATCCTGTGTTTCCAGGTCGTGAGCGGGTACATGTATGGCAGGATCGCCGCCCTGATCGCCTCTTTCATGCTCGGCATGGGGGTGGCCTCCACCCTCGCGGGCCTCCGGGATATCAACCGGAATCCGCGCCTCCTTCTCGCTTTGCAGGTCGTTCTGGTGGCTTTACCGCTCCTGGTGGTTGCAGCCTTCAAGGCGCTCGTCGCGAGCTCTCTCGCGTACACCATTGTCCCCGAGGGGGTCTTCATTGGTCTGGCGCTCCTGGCCGGTGGGGTCGGAGGCGCGGTGTTCGCCGGAGGTTCAAACATCATCAGCATGGCTCACACAAAGATTGCGGATGCCGGGGCTATAGCGTATTCGGTCGACCTCCTGGGCGCAGCAGGAGCAGGTTTCGCTGCGGGCCTTCTGGCCATTCCGTCGCTGGGCCTCGCCGGGTCCGCCTACGCGGTCTCCGTGGCAAATATGATCCTCCTGGTCCCTCTCCTTATTGGCTGGAGGATCCACCGAGGATCTCCGCCTCGTTGAAGATCTGTGCCGAGAAAATGTAGATATCGGCGCCCTCCCGCCAGGCGCCCTCGGGCAGGCCGGCCTTAAGACAGGTCTGATCCAGGAAGTGATAGCGGTCCCAACCATACTCGGCTGGGACTTGAGGCAGGAGCAGCCCTCGATTCATCCCCTTCTCAAGGTATAGCCCGTCCCTTCCCACCTCTATTTCCTCGGGGTCTGAGATCTTCTCAAAGGGAGTCAGCACGGATATCTCGATTGCTATCTTCGCGATCTCCCGGGCCTGGAGCGCGGGAAACCTGGGATCCTCGGTGGCGGCGGATACGGCCATTCTGGAAATCGTCGAATGCAGCGGCGCCACGCCTCTTATGTTGCCTATGCAACCGCGGAGTCTTCCGTCTATGGTGAGTGTCACGAAAGCTCCCCGTTCTTCCCTCAAGAGAGGGTGGGCGTCGAGTGTCTCACGCGACAGCTCCGGCGCATCCTCGTTCCGCAGGCGGGCCTCGATGCTCTTCCTCGCCAGCTTCAATAGCTCCGCTTTCTCCTCTTCCCTCAACCCGAGATCCACGCCGACATGATCTTCGGCACTGCCCCCGGATACGATAGCTGCCGAAAGGTATCCCACAACACTCGACTTATCACCCGTAACATCGCCCGAGTTGGCATAGGCAAGTTTGACGGCTCTGGTGGCTCCAAGCTGTCTCGCCGCCAGCATAACGGTGATTATCGGGCCACCTCCGCAGGCCTCGCATTTCCTGGTGCCGAGGTCGCGGGCCAGATCTTCACATTCGTAGTTGACCACGTGGTCGATGACTACCTGGTCCAGGGCGACGGCTTCATCGTAGGAGTGGAAGTGAGACAGGTCGCTGCTCGCGACCAGGAGAACGTTCTTGCCCTCGACCGCCCCGGCGATTGCGCCGGCCAGGCGCTCGCAGTTCTCATACGACTGCTCAGCCATGACGATGGGCACGATCTTAAGGTCACTCAGCGCGATCTGAAGAAACGGCAGCTGCACCTCCAGTGAATGCTCCCGCTGATGGGCTTCAGGCTTGAACTGGATCGATGTCTCCGCCGACTCTATTGCCTCCGCAAGATCCTTGTGCACCTCTATCAGGCCCAGAGGCGTGCGATAGGGCCCCTGCCGGTAGATGGAGCTGCCCGGGAAAAAGACATGATGGCTCGGCGCCACCACGACGACCGCGTCGAAGGTCTCACCCGCTATCAGCTTGTAAGCATCCGCGGCGACCGCGCCGGAATACATGTAACCGGCATGCGGCGAGATCAGACCCAGGATCTTCCCCTCGATCACAGGGGGATCGGCCTTCTCAAGCAGACCGGTCACGGCAGCCCTGAGGGCTTCTTCCGTTCCCGGATAGAAAGCGCCCGCAACCGCAGGCTCCCTGACTTTGCCAGAGGCTCCCATCTCAGTCCCCCTCCCTTCCTGGGCATCGGTTTCGCTCGAACATGCCGCCAGTGTGACGGCGGAGACAAGGCAGACTCCAAGCAGAGTCCGCAACCATCTATTTGTCATTCTCTTTGCCACCATCCCATTGCCGCGAGCTCACTCTCCCCCGGAACTCACGTCCCTGCAGAGTATACACGCCTCGAGAGATCACCCCACTACCATATATTAGGGATGAACCCTCTCAATATCAAATCCATCCCCACGGCGCAAACTATCTGCCGACACGGATCCCTGTCGGCAGTCAGAGAACGGTATCACGCTTCCAGTTAACATCATCCACATCGGGGCAGTCGACGTTGTAGTGAAGGCCCCTGCTCTCCCGCCGCATCCGGGCCGACCTGATTATGAGCTCACCCACGAGCGCGATATTCCTTAGCTCGATCAAGTCGGGTGTCAGCTCATACTTCCAGTAGTACTCCTCGATCTGTTCCCTCAGGAAGCGAATCCGGCGCCGGGCGATGGCCAGCCGCTCGTCCGATCTTACAATGCCGACATAGTCCCACATCAGTCTCCGGACCTGGTCCCAGTCGTGGTCGAAGAAGACGGTTTCTCTGACGGGCGCCGCGCCCTCGCCCCGCCACGGCTCCACGCCCGGCAGGGATATGGTCTTCCCGCCTATGATCTCACCGGCCGTTCCCACGGCCACGTCAGCAAAAACCAGCGCCTCAAGGAGCGAGTTCGACGCCAGGCGGTTGGCACCGTGTAGTCCGGTCGAGGCCACTTCACCGGCGCATAACAGTCCGTCGATATTGCTCCTGCCCTTAAGATCCGTGACCACGCCCCCGCACATGTAGTGGGCCGCCGGCACCACGGGAGCGGGCTCCCGGGTGATGTCGATTCCGTATTCCAGGCAGGTCTTGAGGATATGCGGGAACCGCTCCTTTATCTTCGCCTCGCTTATCGGACTGAGATCCAGCAGAACGTG
>JAUVJV010000183.1 GCA_030592245.1 Candidatus Eiseniibacteriota bacterium | reverse complement strand
TCCCCTTAGGGCTTAAGTCCCAAGACATCAATCATATTGTACAGGCCCGGCCTGGACTCCGCAACAAACCTGACGGCGCGCACGACCCCGGCGGCGAAGCAAGCTCTCGAGTGGGCCGTATGGACAATCTCCAGGGTCTCCCCTGCAGATGAAAAGACGATTGTATGCTTACCCGGCACATCACCGGTCCTTAAGGAGTGGATCACGATCTCATCTCCTCTTCCGGTATTGTCCCCGGTCCTTCCCACCCTGACGCTCTTACCTGTCCCGTCACCGATGATCCTCGCTATCTCCAGAGCCGTTCCGCTCGGGACATCACGCTTGGTGCGATGGTGGATCTCGACAATCTCGATGTCAGAGGTATCCCCGATGGTCCCCGCCAGGACTTCGGAGATGGCGAACACCGCATTGACGCCCACCGACATATTGGGGGCGTTTACAACCGGGACCTTGCCCGCGAGACCGGCAAGTTTGGATTCTTTGCCCTCCACCGCCGTCGTACCGCTCACCAGTGGTTTCCCAAGTTCTTCACAAACATGCACGACCTGATCGAATGCGGCCGCAAGGGAGAAGTCCACAACAATATCGGCCGGCCCAATCGCCTTTTCTCCTTCGGATGATATGGCGACCGGGTTCTTATCATAGCCCGAGACGGCCGCATAGTCTCCGGTCTTCCCAAGCACATCGGCGATCACGTCCGCAGTTTCCCAGGCGGATACGATCTCAAGATCTTCCTCGGCGGCGACAGCCGCCGCGATCTCCTTGCCCATTCGTCCGAGTCCACCCACCAGGCATATTCTGATCATGGTCCTTACCTCACGATCCCGAGATCCTTAAGCACCGCCCGCACCTCAGTCCTGCTGGCTTCGGACACCGGAACCAGGGGAAGCCTGAGCTCGCCGGTCCCGAGACCGAGCATCTCAACCGCGGCCTTGACCGGCCCCGGGTTGCTCTCCACGAAGAGCACATGGAAGAGTGGCAGGAGCTCAAGATGCACCTGGCGGGCTTCATCGGGCCTTCCCTCGAGAAATGCCTTTACCATCCTTGAGAGCAGAGCGGGGGCAACATTGCCGGCCACCGATACCACTCCCTTTGCGCCCACCGCCATCATGGGAAGCGTCAGCGAATCGTCACCCGAGAGCACGGTCAGATCGGTCGACCTTATGATCCGCGAGACCTGATCGATCGAGCCGCTGGCTTCCTTGATCGCCACGATATTATCCACCCTGGCAAGCTCGGCCACCGTGTCCGGGAGCATGTTGACCCCTGTCCGGCCGGGAACATTATAAAGCACGAGCGGGATCTTGACCGACGAGGCCACCTTCTCATAGTGCTTGATGAGGCCGCCCTGGGTGGGCTTATTGTAGTATGGGGTTATGAGCATCGCCGCGTCGGCGCCCATGTCGAGTGCCATCTGCGTGAGCTCCACGCTGGAAGCCGTGGCATTGGTGCCGGTCCCCGGGATCACGGCGACTCCGGGTTTGTCCTTCTTTATCTCAAGCACCGCCTTTATCATCTCGGCACGTTCATCGACCGACATGGTGGCGGCCTCCCCGGTGCATCCGGCAGGCACCAGGCCGTTGACGCCGCCATCTATGAGAGACCTCGCGAGCTTCTTAACGCCATCGACATTCAGCCTGCCATCCTTGAAATCAGTAACCATCGCAACATAAGTGCCTTCAAACATCCTCTTTCTCCTTGAGTTCTGCTTGTCCCGCGTACACCACCCGCGCCGGCCCCACAAGATAAGCCACCTCCGACTCCCCTTCCGGTAGCTCGACGGAGAGAACATCTCCCGAGGCCACTACCAAGTCAACCACGCCGGTTGCGCCGTGCTTAAGCCTAAGCGCATGGGCCGCCGCGACACAACCGCTCCCGCAGGCCAGGGTCTCCCGCTCGACGCCCCGCTCATAGGTCCGTATCGCATAGCGCCCGTCGGCCGCTTCAACGAAATCGACATTGGCGCCATGGGGAGCAAACTCATCGCGGTGGCGGATTGAGGCACCGAGGCCTTCGACATCAATATTCGCCAGGTCCTCAGTCACGATCACGGCGTGCGGTACTCCGGCCTCGATGAGGGTCACCTCGTAAGTGCCATTCTCCTCCACCACGAGATCCTCAACGAACCGGGGGGCATCCATGCTCACTCTCACTCCCCGGCCGGTTACCTCTCCCGTGTGGGCGCCCGAGGCTGAGCGGAACTCTATTGTTCCCGTCGCGATTCCCTTGACACTGCAGAAGAGCACGAGACAGCGGGCGCCGTTTCCGCAGAAGGAGGCTTCGCTCCCGTCACTATTGAAGTAGTGCATAACGATGTCATCGCCCGGGGTCTCAAGTAGAATGAGGCCGTCTGCGCCCACCGAGGTTCGCCGGGGACAGAGCATACGGGCAAGTTCGCCGGCCCTGTCCTTAAGCGAGGAATACCGGGGGCCCAGGAAAACAAAGTCGTTTCCGGCACCCGACATCTTTGTGAACTCGATCATCATGGCTTAAAGGTGATCTCCACTTCCCGGGGTTCCACGCATGACTCTATATGCAGGGTCTCCGGAATCTCAACGAAAAAGGTGTCTTCGGGATCCTTGGTCTGGTCCCTGTCGAAATCAAAGAAGGCCTCGATGCCATAGGGCCCGGGAAGCACGCACCTGAACTCGAAGGCGCCGCCTTCACCAGGTGTCGCGCTGTAAGAATAAGTGGAATCCGATCTCGAGTGCAAGGACACGGAGACTGTAACGGTATCCGGTACCGAGGAGGTGTCGATCACCCCCACGACACCACCACCCAAGGTCTTGCCGCAGATCATCACCTTCACATCCTCCACCACTGTGGCCCCACTGAATCTCACGACGCCTCCATAACACCCCACCTGTTCCTCGGTATCGTACTCCGAGTCAAGGTCCTTATCGATGTAGGAGAAAACCTTATACGTCCTCTGCGTATCCACGAAGGGAACATCGAATACGCCCTTTGTTCCTGAGAGAGTCACATAGAGGGGTACGGCCTCGGTGAAGCCCCCCAGGGTGTCCACCGCCTCCGCGTCATGGATCTCCACCACGGCGCCTTCGACATGCATTTTCTTCCAGGCCACGCTGCCTGATATCATACCGCTGTCCAGGCTGTCGCCTGTTGAGAACCCGCTTACGAAGGTGGACTTCATTGAGGCGCCGTGAGCATCCCTGGCCTTGTTGGAGACCGATACCAGATAGGTGGTCTCCGGCTGCAGCCCCCCCTGGGGCACGAGGATAAAGGCGTCTTTCTTCCAGTGGCGCTTCTTCCAGCGGCAGCGCGGGCTCACCACCACGCCGGATTCCACGGTCCGCCTCTTCATGCTCTCGCTGAACTGGATTCTTATCTCGCTCGTCAGGTCGACACTCACCGAACCGCTCGCCGGAGCGATCTCCACGACGAACGGCGCCGTGGTATCAACGGGGCCGCCGGGCGGAAAGCGCTGCTTGGCACAACCCCACAGAAGGAGAGTAGCAACAAGCAGCAGGCCGGGCAGCGCCAGGCAAAGTCTCATTCTCATTTACCCAGGAGCTCCACGATGATGGCGCGCTGAATGTGCATCCGGTTCTCGGCCTCGTCATAGACCACCGAGTGTTTTCCGTCCATCACGCTGTCGGTGATCTCTAATCCCCGGTGAGCCGGCAGGCAGTGCATCACTATGACATCGTCCCTCGCAAGACCGAGAACATCATCATTAACCTGCAAGTGCTTCATCGTCTCATTACGCCTCTTTGCCTCTTCCTCCTGGCCCATGCTGGCCCAGACGTCGGTATAGAGCACATCGGCGTCCTTTACGGCCTCGGGTACATCGTAGACGATGTCGATCCTGGCTCCCTCACCCTTCGCCCGCTCGAGAAGCTTCGCATCGGGCTCGAAACCCTTGACCGTGGCAAGAACAAGATGGAAGTCAAGCCTGGCGGCCGCGTTCAGCCAGGAGTTGGCCACATTATTGCCATCGCCCAGGAAAACAACCTTGAGGCCCTCGATCTTGCCCTTGTGCTCGACCACGGTCATCACATCACCCATCACCTGGCAGGGGTGGTAAAGATCCGTGAGAGCGTTTATCACCGGGACCGACGCGTATTCAGCCAGGTCCTCGACCTCCCGCTGGGCGAAGGTGCGTATCATGATCACATCAACGTAGCGTGACATCACCCTGGCAATATCGCAGACGGCCTCCCTCTGGCCCATCTTGATCTCCTTGTCCGCGATATAGAGCGCGTGACCGCCCAGGCCGACCATGCCCATCTCGAAGCTCATGCGCGTGCGAAGGCTGGGCTTCCTGAAGACCATGGCCATGGACCTGTTGGCGAGCAGCGGCTCGAGAGTACCGCCATGGTGACGGCGTTTAAGATCGAGTCCCCTGTCGATCATATGCTTGACATCCTCACCCGTCAGATCATGGATGGAGAGAAAGTGTTTCTTGTCCCACATATATGCTCCTTTTCTCCTCAGGGTGTGCACCGGTTCCCTCTAGAGTATATACCTGGTCAGGTCAACATCCTCAACGATGTCCTTGAGTCTGTCTTTCACGGTCTTGGCCGTGATCCTGATACGTTTCTTCTTAAGGTCCGGCACCTCGAAGAGAATGTCCTCGAGAAGCCGGGTCATCACGGTATGCAATCTCCGGGCACCGATGTTCTCGGTGATCTCGTTGACCCTGGCCGCGATGGCCGCTATCTCCCTGATCGCATCCTCGGTGAAGCTGACATCGACCTTCTCGGTTTTCAAGAGCGCTTTGTACTGTTTTATCAGGGCATTCCTGGGTTCAACCAGGATTCTCACGAAATCACCTTCCGAAAGATTGCTCAGCTCTACCCGAATCGGGAAGCGCCCCTGGAGCTCGGGGATCAGGTCCGATGGCTTGCTCGAGTGGAAAGCTCCGGCCGCAATGAATAGCACGTGCTCGGTCCGTACGATCCCGTACTTGGTGGCCACGCTTGATCCTTCCACGATCGGCAGGAGATCGCGCTGCACACCCTCCCTGGAAACATCGGGCCCGTGTGGGGACTTTCCGCCGGTGATCTTGTCGATCTCATCGATGAAGACGATCCCCGAGTTCTGCACTCTGTCGATGGCGTCAGAGATCACTCTATCCATGTCCACCAGCTTCTGGGCTTCTTCCTGCGTGAGGATCTCCCTGGCCTCCGCCACGCTCACCTTCCTGCGCTTTCGCTTCGGCGGCACGAGACCGCCGAGCATGTCCTGGATGTTTATGTCCATCTCCTCGATGCCGGCTGGCGTAAAGATCTCGATCATGGGAAAGGACTTTGCGGAGACCTCGACGTCCACCCTGCGCTCTTCGAGCGAGCCGGCCTTAAGCTTCTCACGGAGTTTCTCCCGGGTGGCCAGGTGCTTATCCTCCTCGCGCGCCCGCTCTTGGTCTTCGAGCCCGCTTCGCCTGGCCAGGGGCGGAAGCAGGAGATCGAGGAGCCGCTCCTCGGCGTTCACCTTGGCCTTGGCTTCGATCTCGGCCGTCTTCTCTTCTCTTACCATGCTTACCGAGAGCTCGGTGAGCTCCCGTATCATGGACTCCACATCGCGCCCGACATAGCCCACCT
>JAUVJV010000356.1 GCA_030592245.1 Candidatus Eiseniibacteriota bacterium | reverse complement strand
CGATGTCGTGTTACGGCTGGAATCACTGGAGATCCCGGCGCCTACCCACCCGGCCTTCAGGGATCTGGCGTGTACATTGACGCCGGGCACGCTGTTTCGCGGAGGCGAGTACGAGAGTATGGTGCCGGCCGGGGCAGAGGCCCTTGTGGACATACGCCTGATGCCGGGACAGTCCGCTGAGGACGTGCGCGCGCGGATCGACGATGTCATCCGCGCAGTGATGGTGGAGCGATCAGGTCTGTCCGTATCCGTGAGGGTAAAGAACGACCTGCCAGGTGCTGCGATCTCGATGGACCACCCCCTGGCCCTGCTGGCACGGCACTACGCACGCGAGATCACGGGCCAGCCCTGGCCTATCGCCGGTGCCGGACCCGCGAATGAGGGATATATGCTGATCGATGCCGGGATCCCGACGCTGTGTGGCTTCGGGCCGACCGGAGGGAATGCCCACGCACTCGATGAGTGGGTAGACCTGGATAGCCTGTCCCATACGATTGCGATCTACACCGCGACCTTCGAAGATTATCTAGACAAAGCATAGGAGGGAATACGTATGGCTACTGGAGCGCGAGACCCGTGGGTGGATATCCGGACGCGTCACGGCCTTGCCGCCGATCAGGTCATTTCGGCACTGCAGAAGGAGATCCGGCGCGGCAATGTGGAGAATGCGGTGCTGCTGGCCTATGAGATGGCGACGACCAGCCCGGAGATGGAGTCCTATCTGTGGTATCGCCTGTTGGTCATCTCCGTGGAAGACATCGGCTGGGGGGATCTGCAGGCTCCGGTGCTTGTCCGCAGCCTCTATGATATCAACCAGACGTTCGGTCACCGGGGCGGAGAGTATCTGCTGCTGGCCGTGCACGCGGTAAGATACCTGTGCAGCTGTCAGAAGGATCGCTCCAGTGATGAGATGGTGAATTTGCTCATCCACCAGGTTGAGGAGGAAGGGCGCGTTCCCATAGTCCCTGACTACGCGCTCGATATGCACACTGGGAGAGGACAGGAGCTTGGTCGGGACAAGTTGCATTTCTGGGAGGTGGGGGCTCAGATCGCCCCGGAGTTGCCGGATCGTGACACCCAATATAGAGATCGGATGCTCGCGATCCTGAAAGGTGAGGACAAGGTCTAGTCCGTGGGGGTGTGGACTTTTTCCCGTCTTGGTTGTTGACACGAACCCATAGTTACCCTATGATGGGAATCAGCGTGGTCGGTCTGGTATGCCGGTTGCGTGCACCACGGAAGACGCCATAGAAGTCAGCCATGGACCTATGGCGTACACTAGCGCTGATCAGGCGATTGTCCACAATAGCACTGGGTGATGGTGTAGTTCCACAGCGAAGCTGACACGAAAGGGGTGATTACGCGAACCCTGTCTTCACAACTGATCCGGCCGAGATCTGATTTTCCATCCCGTTATGTGCAAAGGAGAGAGAAATGGTACGTCGAGTTCTATATGCATTGTTGACCGCTGTGCTCATGGTACCCCTACTGGTCGGTTGTGGCGCGACCGGCGATGGTGGATCTGGAGACAATCTCAGAGTTGCCCTCGTGATCGGTCTCCTGGGAGATCGTTCCTTCCTTGATTCTGCCGCCCGCGGCATCGACATGGCCAATGAGGCGTATGATAACGTTGAGACCAAGATCATCGAGAACGCCGACGTCGGCGAGCAGCAGCTGGCTGCCCGAGCTATGGCTGAGGAGGGCTACGATCTGGTGATCACGGTTGGCTTCGGTTCAGCCGACTGGACCAATGAGATCGCGCTGGAGTACCCCGATACTCACTTCGCCATTGTTGACGCGGTCCTTGACGCCCCCAATGGCACCGGTCTCACCTTCCGCGAGGATGAGGGTTCATTCACCGTGGGTATGGCTGCGGCTATGTTGACCAAGACGGGCAAGGTCGGCTATATCGGCGGTATGGATGTGCCGCTGCTCCGGCGCTTTGAGCTGGGCTACATCCAGGGTGTGAAGTATGTCGATCCGAGCATCGAGGTGGTGAGCGGCTGGGTCGGTGACTTCGGCGATCCGACCAAGGGTAAGGAGCTCGCACTGACGCAGTATGAAGAGGGTGTGGACATCATCTTTGCCGCTGCCGGCAAGAGTGGTGAGGGTGTCCTGGCTGCGTCTGCGGAGAAGGGCCTCTACTCGATCGGCGTCGACTCTGACCAGTGCTACATCGAGCCCGGCAACGTCATCGCATCGATGATGAAGATGGTTGACCTCGCCGTCTTCGGCGCGATCACAGACCTGGTCGAAGGTGATCTGGAGGGCGGTACCAAGGTCTTCGGTCTCCAGGAGGAGGCCGTCGGTATGTGCCACCTCTACGACATCGATACCCAGTTCCAGGACAATGGTCCAGCCGATATGGCCGCTACGCTGAACGACGAGGTTATCCCGGCGGTTGAGGCCGCGGTCGAGAAGATCAAGTCCGGTGAAATGTGCGTAACCGATCACATGGAGCTCTTCCCGTGTGACAATCCGCCGGCGCCCGGTGGCATGTCACAGTAGCCACCTAGACGGAGTCAGAAGGGGGTAGCTTAGGCTACCCCCTTCCTACAGGGCAGGGAGGTGCAAATCGTGACAGCAGCGGTGGAATTGATAGGCATACGCAAGGTCTTTCCTGGAGTTATCGCGAATGATAATGTAGACCTCACCCTTGAGGAGGGCGAAATCCACGCCCTCGTTGGGGAGAATGGCGCCGGCAAGTCAACGCTGATGAACTGCCTCTACGGGCTGTACCATCCTGACGGGGGAACCATCAAAGTACGCGGGGCGGTCGTCGACATTCGGAGCAACTCGGACGCGATCGATCTGGGGATTGGGATGGTGCACCAGAGCTTCAAGCTCGTGCCCTCATTCACGGTTGCCGAGAACATCACATTGGGTACTGAGCCTCGGAAGGGTATTTTCGTCGATCGCGAGAAGGTTCACGACAGCGTATCCGAGATCTCGAAGCGTTTCCGGCTACAAGTGGATGTCGACGCTCGTATTCGGGACCTTCCTGTCGGAGTGCAACAGCGCGTTGAGATTCTGAAGGCCCTCTATCGAGAGGCCGACATCCTGATCCTCGATGAGCCCACCGCCGTCCTCACACCACAGGAGACGGATGACCTGTTCGTTGTGATCCGGTCGCTGGTGGCCAAGGGCAAGACTGTCATCTTCATCACGCACAAGCTGCGTGAGGTAATGGAGATCTCCGACCGCGTCACGGTGATGCGTGATGGGAAGATGGTGGGTACCAAGGATACGAGGGAGACCAACTCCGCGGAGCTCGCCCGCCTGATGGTTGGCCGGGATGTGCTGCTGCGTGTGGAGAAGGATGAGGCACAGCCGGGGGAGACGGTTCTGCACCTTGAGGGGCTTAAGGTGCTCGAT
>JAUVJV010000395.1 GCA_030592245.1 Candidatus Eiseniibacteriota bacterium | reverse complement strand
GGGGCTCACTGCCGAAATCCTCTTTCATCTGATATGCCTTCTTCTCGAGGGCAAATGCAGACGAAGCGAGTACGAGCACTAACGCGAGTACTATACAAAGCCTCATCTCTTAACCTCCTTACTTCTGAGGAGTCAGAATCATCTTGGTTCATTTCTCCCCAGAACACCTGAAAACAAAATCCTCCGTGAACTCTCCTCCTTCCGAGCGAACCAATCGCTCGCTGAAGCTAGACCAAAACACTTCCTTCGACATCTTGCATTATATCATAACCTGCTGAAAACTGTCAAGTGAAATCAATATCACCTGTAAATCCTCTTTATACTGCCCCAGGTGCCGGACTCCACGGCCATAGGGCCCTCACATATGAAGTAGAGTCTCCAGGCCAGCTCAATAGAGCCGAACACGCTGGCATCAGGAGTGCTATCAGCACCGTCCGCAAACCATAAGGGCGGACAGTACTGGAAGTTAGGCCCATAATAGCCTGTATGCATGGTAGGATAATGGCCGGCGAGCGGGCGCGGGTAGAGGGCGCCCAGACAGCCATAATCATGCATGATACAGCCCAGATCGGCCGGAGTGCCGATATTGTCCATGCCCCAGGCCGGGTACATGCCATCGCTGCCTACCATCGTGGCCGTCACCAGCACCCTGGGCGAGCTGGCCGGAGGGCCCGGCAGCGCCGCGCAATCCGTCAGGCACAGCGCGGGTTCAATAAGGACATAGTTCCAGCCGAAGCTCGTCTCATAAGGCCCGCTGCTCCAGATCGAGCCTCCCACCGGACAACCCTGCTCGTCTGAGCACCACATGTCGAACTCCACGGTGAACAGCCCGGGATAGACCGTCCCATAGCCGGCGAAGTCCAGAACGCGAAGCGCATCGACGGTATGGCAATTGAACGGGTCGCACGGGTCCCACCCACCGGTACCCTGGTCACCGACTGTGAAAAACTTCCCGATTATGTCATTGGGTACCCAGCCCGTGTAGGACCAGAACCATGAATATGTCGGGCAGGGTATATAATAGTAGTAACTGAGAGCGCCATCATACAGCGGGGCGGTACCGAAGTCTTCTCTCATCTGGTAAGCTGTTCTCTCCAGGCCAAAGACCGCAGAGGCCGCAGCCAGGACCAATATGAGCGCCAGCATGGCACAGAACTTCATCTTTCGGTTCACTCCTCCACCAGGAATCCTCGAAAGCGGTGCGGTGCACCGTTCTTTACTGACTATCGGATTGCGGTCGTCAGACCTTGAGCACATTCTCTCCGTGCCTGTCCCTTGACATCGAGGAGGCTGCGGACCATAATGGATCTTCTTGGAGACCATCGATGGGGGATAAGTGAAGCGACTGCTGCCAGCCGGACGCAGGACCGCTGTGGCTGCTCTGTGCATCTTTGCTCTGGCGTTTCTGCTGAGACTGATCTACCTGGGCCATCTCGGCGAGTTGCCATTCTTCGACCATCCCATAATGGACGCGTCATACCACGACACCTGGGCACGGGAGATCGCAGGCGGCAGCCTCATGCGCAGCGAACCCTTCTTCAGGGCGCCACTGTACTCATACGTGCTTGCCTTCGTCTACTCGGTGTCCGAAGGGTCATTTCTCGTGCCCCGGCTCATTCAGTTCATCCTGGGCGCTCTGACCTCGGCGGCGGTTTATCTTCTGGGGAGAAGGCTGATGGGCGGGACCGCAGGCGTCGTGGCCGGCCTCGCCGCCGCTGCCTACCCGGTGCTCATCTACTTCGATGGCGAACTGCTCTCTGAGAGCCTCTTCACCTTTCTGTGCATGCTTTCCCTGCTCCTCTTGGATGTGGCCGCACGGGGCAGGAAGCCCGGCCTCTGGCTATGGCCGGGGCTATCCCTCGGCCTGGCGCTGATCACACGGCCTACAGTGGGGCTGTTTATCCCGCTGGCGCTGGTCGGTTGCCTGTGGCTGGCAAGACGCAAGACCCTCGCAGCGCTTGCCCTGCTACTCGGCCTCGCGATCCCCATCACCCCGGTCACCCTGCACAACTACGCCGTCTCCGGCGAGTTCATACCGGTGGTGTGGCAGGGGGGGCTCAATCTATATCTGGGTAATAATCCGTCGGCCAATGGATGGAGCGCCACCAGCCCTGAGATACGCAAAGACTGGTGGGGAGGATACAGGGACATGATCGCGATACCGCGGGAGTCCCTGGGCCGCGAGCCCGGCTTTGGCGAGGTCTCGGCCTTCTGGCAGGGCAAGGCGGCGGATTTCGTGAGGACCGAGCCTGGAGCCTGGGTCCGGCTGATGCTCAAGAAGGTGAGCCTGTTCTGGAATGCGATGGAGTTCCCGAACAACCAGGACTATAACTTCATGAAACTTCATTCGTGGGTGCTCCGGAATCCGCTCGTGAATTTCGGAGTGATCGCCCCGCTGTGCCTGCTCGGCATTTTCGTGCTTCTGCCCCGCCGCAGAAACCTGTATTTCGCCTATGCCTTTCTCCTCGCATACTTCACCGGGACCGTTCTGTTTTTCGTATGCTCGAGGTACCGCGCACCCGCCCTGCCCACCATCTGTTTGTTTGCCGGAGGAGCGGTCTGGTACCTGGCAGGGCTTGCAAGAGCGAGGCGCTGGAGCCCTCTTCTACTCTGCCTTGCCGGGCTTGCAAGCGCGGGGCTCGTGGTCAATGTCAATCTCACCGGGGAGACGCTTCCCGATCTTGCCCAGTCATACACCCAACTGGGCAAGGTCTATCTTGAGCTTGACCGGAATGAGGAGGCGGCAGGGTATTTCCGCACCGCGGCGGAAGTCAACCCGGAATGGGGCGAAGCCTATGAGCAACTAGGCATGGTCAGCATGAAGCAGGGGCTCAAGGAGGAAGCCGTGAGGTACCTCCGGAAGGCCGTCGAGTTACAGCCCGAACAGGCAACGGCGTTTCGTGCCCTGGCCATGCTCTATCTGAGCCTGGGCAATCTCGAGGAGGCCGGGAACACGGCGGCGCAAGCCATACGTCTCGCGCCCTACCTGGAGGACTCGCATAATATCCTGGGATCGGTTCACAGGGAGCGGGGAAGGCCCGACCAGGCCAAGCGGCTT
>JAUVJV010000304.1 GCA_030592245.1 Candidatus Eiseniibacteriota bacterium | reverse complement strand
GTGGGGCTTGAGATCCCCGCGGAAACCTCGGCCGAGTTTTCGGCCCACATCACGAACGGCGGCATCAGCACCTCCGGTCTTGCCTTCACTGATCTGGAGACCACGTCAACTTCGGTAACGGGTACACTGGGTGACGGTGAGGGGATAATCGGGCTCACCGTGACAAACGGGACCATCCTGGTGACAGGCACCTAGGGTCTCCGGCGAGGGCAGGGCAGAGCCTGAGTTGAGGCGAGCAGCCCCTTGTCCCGGGTTTTGAGTCTCCTCTTGATTCTTGATGGCCGACCCATTAGCTGATAGGACAGGTCGCTCTGGTGCTCAAGATGTGTGATAGGAGGGTTTGATGGCGAAGGTCGAGATCGGCGGAAGGCAGTTCGATCTTGATGGAGACGGATTTCTCCAGCAGCCCGAGACCTGGGATGAAGACGTGGCGCGCCTTCTTGCCACGACCGACGGTACCGGGGATCTCACGGATAAGCACTGGGCTGTTATCAGGTACATCCGCGAGTACTGGAAGGCAAACGACATGGCCCCCATGGTGCGCAAGGTTTGCCAGAACAGCGGGCTCAGGCTCAGAGAAGTTTACGAGCTGGTCCCCATGGGCCCGGCCAAGGGTGCATGCAGAATCGCCGGTCTGCCCAAGCCTGACGGCTGTGTATAGGCTGCAGACATGACGGGTCCGCACTGGTTCCTTATCGCCTGCTTCGCCGTTCTCGCCGTTGGCACACGATACCTTATCTCCCAGGCCTTTCCCCGGGAGGGAGCAGGCGGGCTGGCGGAGAGTCGAGGGGATGTTCCGCGGGCGGTGCTCTACTCCCTGATCTCGGCCATGATGCCCTGGAAAAAGGAGACGGCCAACCGACATATAGTCTCCTATGCCCTGGGTATCACCCTTCATATCGGGATATTCCTTAGCTTCCTGTGGCTTGTCCTTATATTCTTCAACGTGGAGCTTCCCCAGGCCCTGATTGCTCTATCGGCGATTGTCCTCGCACTGGGCGCCTTCGGCGGACTGCTTCTTCTCATCAGGAGACTGACCACCTCCCAGATGCGCTATCTCTCCACTCCCGATGACTACTTCAGCAGCCTCCTGACAACGGGGTTCATCATTCTGACATTGATGGTCCTGCGGAGTGGGGGTCTGAAAGCAGCGCTTTTCATATATGCAGGTATCCTCTTCCTCTATATACCCGTGGGCAAGCTGCGGCACGCGATCTACTTCGCTCTGGCAAGGGTCTACCTGGGGCTTTTCTATGGCCGGCGCGATGTGTGGCCGGCAGACGGAAGGAAGTCATGGCGGACAAGACCCTGACCCTCAAGCAGAGCAGAGCTCTTGAGGCGCTCAATCTGCGTCTCGGGGGACGGCTGCGTACCCATCTTAATAGCTGCGTGCACTGCGGGCTGTGTGGTGAATCGTGTCACTACTATCTTCGCTACGGTGATCCCCGGTTCCTTCCCGGAAACAAGGTTGACCAGATAGCCCGGCTCTATCGCCGGTATTTCACTCCTCAGGGCCGGCTGCTCCCCGGGTGGTTCGGGGCAGGGGATCTCAATGATGCGGCGATCGAGGAGATGGTTGATGTCGTTTTCGGTGGATGCACCATGTGCGGCCGCTGTTCAATCCATTGTTCCATCGGTGTCGACATCCCGTTTCTCGTACGTACCGCGCGCACCATGCTGCATGAGCTGGGCCTTGTGCCTGAGGGGCTGCAATCCACCGTGAATGCGGCGATCGAATCCGGCAATAACATGGCCATCCCGAGGGATGAGATGGTGGATACGCTCCAGTGGCTCGAGCAGGACCTCAGGATGGAAGTCGATGACGACTCAGCCGGGATTCCCCTGGATGCCACGGGGAAGCACATACTCTATACCCTGAATCCGAGAGAACCCAAGTTCTTTCCCCTGTCGATAAGCGCCATGGCCAAGATTTTCTATGCGGCGAAGGAATCATGGACCATATCCACCAACTGTTATGACACTACCAACTACGCGTATTTCTCGGGGTCTGATGCGTCGGCGCGGGAGCTTACGCAACGGCTGACCGGGGAGATGCAGAAGCTCAAGGCCGGTGTGCTGGCCCTGGCCGAGTGCGGGCACGGCTTCAGGGCCATCCGCTGGGAGGGCCCCGACTGGCTCGGCGAGGCATATCCATTTCCCGTGGTCTCGGTTATCGAGCTGATGGCAGGATATATCCGTTCGGGCAGAATCCGCCTGGATCCTGGCAGGAACGAGAAGCGGGTCACCCTGCATGATCCATGCAACTTGGTACGGGCCGGTGGGGTCATCGAGGAGCAGCGCTTCGTGCTTGAGCATGCCGTCAGGAACTTCGTTGAGATGACGCCCAACCGGGAGAACAACTTTTGCTGTGGTGGGGGAGGGGGCCAGCTCTCAATGGGAGAGTACCGCGACCGCCGGGTGGAAGCCGGCAGGATCAAGGCAGACCAGATACGCGAGACGGGTGCGAAGATCGTTGCAGCTCCGTGTCATAATTGCATCGATCAGCTTATGGAGCTTAACCAGGTCTATGAGCTGGGCGTCGAGATCAGGACATTGGCCGAACTTGTGGCGGATGCCCTGGTGCTCAAATCTCCTGCTGTGGAGGGGAGTTAAGGGCTTGGAAACCGGCGCCGGCGGTGGTATATTGATCGATAGTCTGATGGTTTAAATCATAGTGGGGGTGACGATGAAGGACATCATTTACCTGGACAATGCCTCAACTACCTATCCCAAACCACAGAACGTGTACGACTATATGTACGAGTTCTACCGGACCCAGGGCTTCAATCCTGGACGTGCGGGATATGACGCCAGCCTGGGGACCGAGGAAGTCGTACAAGGCACCCGCAGGATGCTCACCGGGTTCTTCGGCGGGACCGATTGCAAGTACCTTACCTTCAGCTACAATGCCAGCGACTCGCTCAACATGATCATCCAGGGCGTGCTCAATAAGGGCGACCATGTGGTCACCACCAATGTCGAACACAACTCGGTCTTGAGGCCTCTCAATCATTTGAAGCATGACGGCGTGATCGATATTACCCATGTGCCCATGGATGACCGGGGCTTCATTGACCCGGACGATGTCAGGAAGGCGATCAAGAAAAACACCAGCATGGTAATCATGAACCACGCGTCCAATGTGATCGGCACCGTCCAGCCGGTAAGGGAAGTGGGGGAGGTCTGCCGTGACGCGGAAGTTTGTTTTGCGGTGGATGCCTGCCAGACGGCCGGGGTGGTGGATGTAAATGTCGAGGAAATGCACATAAATCTCCTGGCTTTCACCGGGCATAAGTGTCTGCTTGGACCCACGGGCATCGGTGGGTCCTATGTGCGCGAGGACACTCCCATCCGCTGCACGCGCTTTGGTGGCACAGGGGTCCGGTCGGCGTATCCCTTCCACCTGGATGAGTTTCCCTATCGCATGGAGTGCGGCACGCTGAACATAGTGGGAGTGGCGGGACTCAAGGCGGGCCTTGAGTGGATCAATGAGCAGGGAGCGGACGCCATTCATCAGCAGGAGATGAAACTCTGGTTGAGGCTCAGGGATGGACTGCGGGCGATAGACGGCGTCACACTCTATTGCGCGGACAGTCCCGAGAACCACATATCCGTGCTCAGCTTCAATGTGGAGGGGTGGGAAGCCGCCGATGTGGGTACGATGCTGGACGTGGATCATAACATCGCGTGCCGGACAGGCCTTCATTGCGCGCCACTCGTGCACAGGCAGCTCGGGACTGACAAGATTCACGGCACGGTGCGTCTCGGTATCGGGCCGTTCAATACGGAAGAACATATCGACACTGTCATAGAAGCCGTCAGGGAAATCGCCTCGATCAAGAAGCTCAAAAACACCTCGGTATAAATAGGGTGTAAATAGGGGACAGACACCTATTTCACCTCAGGGAAATAGGTGTCTGTCCCCTATTTACACCCTATTTACTGTCCCATTTTTGCGGCTCTCTACGGGCTGGGAGCAAGGGTCACGACGACGATCCCCGTGATGGCCAGCACAACCGCG
>JAUVJV010000131.1 GCA_030592245.1 Candidatus Eiseniibacteriota bacterium | reverse complement strand
GCCCTGACCGACATCTTCCCCACGCTCGCCGACGCCCTGGGATTGGACCCCGGCGCCGACCTGGATGGCGCGAGCCTGCTTCCGGCCCTCAAGGGTAAGTCCGACAAGACGCCGCTTCACTACTTCGAGTCGGTCTACTCCTATCTCGCCTACAGGTGGAGCCCCTTGAGAGGAGTGCGGTACGGCAAGTGGAAGTTCATATTCGCGCCCGAGGAGGAGCTCTACGACCTCCGGAACGATCCCCGCGAGACCCGGAACCTGGCGCTGAGCAAGAGCCAGAGAGCTCACGATCTCAAGAACTACCTTGCCAGGATCGTCTCCGAGAAGGACGGCAAGCAGCCGCATGACAGGTCGAGACTCAGCCAGGATGACATACAGAAGCTCCAGGCCCTGGGCTATATCAGCGGAAGTGGCTCGAGCGTGCCTTCGGAGCTTAAGGCCGAAGGGGCGGACCCGAAGTACGCCCTCCCCGGGTTTGCTGTTACCATGGCCGCCGGTGAGGATGCCCTGGTAGATGGCAGGCTCGGTGAGGCAGCCGAGATCTTCAGCCGTCTCGTCGAGTCCGATCCGGGTAACCCCCAGGTTCGCGCCTTCAGGGCCATGGCCTATCTCGAGATGGGCCGTTTCGGACTGGCCAAGCAGGACTACCTCAAGATGGCCGAGATCGACTCCACCAATTCCACTCCCTACTTCCACCTGGGAACCCTGGCCCAGCAGGCAGGCGATCTGAAGGCGGCCCTGGATTACTATGAACAAGCCAGGGACCTGGTGCCCGACAGCCCGGAGGCTCTCGCCAATATAGGAAGCGTGCTTGTGGAGATGGGCCTCCCCGACAGCGGGGCAGTGGTCTTGAAGGAAGCCCTCGAGCTGGATCGGCGCAATGAGATCGCCCTGGTCAACCTGGCCCTGATCTTCCAGCGAAAAGGCGATTACGACCAGGCGGAGACCTTTTTCAGGCGGGCCCTGGAGGTGAACCCCGAGGACACCAAGGCCCTGGTGAACATGTCCTCGATCTTCATAGCCAGAGGCAATATCGATAGCACCGTCACATATCTCGAGAGGGCGAGCGCAGCCTCTCCGGAGGATGCCAATATCCTCGCCAATCTCGGTAATGCCTACAGGCAAATGGGCCGGCTGGAAAGTGCCGAGAGGTACTATGTCATGGCCGCGGACCTTGAGCCCGGCAACAGGCTGGCTCTCTACGGCCTGGCCGCGGTGAGGGCAAGTGAAGGAAAAACCGGGGAAGCCAAGAGTCTCCTGAGAAGAATCCTCGCGGTCGATCCCGATTTCAAGCCGGCGAGGCAGGCCCTGGAGCAGCTTTCGTCAGGACCCTAGCTCGACCTCAAACAGAAGCGCTTCATTGATCTTCACTTCAACATCCTTGCGGCGCTGGCCTACCCACTCCTTGAGCATGCGCGCCTTGTATAGCGGCCGCAAGCTCTGTTCGGCCGCGGCGCGGGCCTCTTCATAGGTCGGGATTTTCTCCTCCTGCCTCCGCCTGAGCCACACAATCACATGGCCCTCGACACTCCTGAAGATCTCGATGTCCTCCTCGTCCATGGTGGCGAAGAAACCGTCGAACTCCGTGTCCTTACCCTTCGCCATGAATCCCATGTCGCCGCCGTCGGGAGCCGTAAACGGGTCAACCGAATTCTCACGAGCGAGCTCTTCAAAGGACTCCCCCTGCTCTATCAACGCCAGGAGTGACTCCGCCTCGGCCCTTGTGCGGGTCACCAGCTTCGAAGCCGTGTGGCCGGCCTGGATCATGAACTCTTCCTTGCGGCTCTCAAAGAAGAGGCGAACCGTATCCTCAGGCACCTTGATCGTGCTGCTGGTATAGTTATAGAAGCGCATGAGGGTGCGCTTCTGCTTCAGTTTCTCCACCTCTCCCGCGATCTCCGGGAGCTGGTCATAGCCAAGCTTGTGCGCCTCTTCTATGACAAGCGAATCGTTGACCTGTCGGTTGAGGAAGCCCATCATCAGCTCGGGGTCGTCGAGGTGCGGCCTTACCACATAGGGCTGGCCGTTGATCATGTTCACAACGCCCTGGTAACTGACCATCCCACCATCGAAGGTAATCACGGGAGTCTCCTTCTCGGCATCGGTAAGCGGCAACCCGATATTGATATCGACAATTTCCGCCGTGAGACCAAGATCCTCAAGCGTGTCGGCGTATCGAAGACACAGATCGATCACGGCATTCACGTCCGTCTCGACATCGTATGCCATGGTCAGGGAATCCAGGTAGGACTGTCTCTCCACGAAAGTCGCATCCCTGAACAGCCTGCTTCTGATGGCCTCCCTCTCGGCCTCCGGATCGGCGAGATCGGCCACGACCTTGGTCTCGACCGTCACCAGGCAGTACCCATTATCGACCTCAAATGGCATTGATACCTCTCCGGGCTCCAGCGCGAAGGCCTGTGCGGACCACCGTTCAGAGAAGTCTCCCCACCTCACCGGACCAAGATAGCCCTGGTTTGCTCCCGAAACACAGGTGGAGTAGGCGGTGGCAAGATCCGCGAAGGAGGCCCCGGCTTCAAGCGAGTCCTTGATAGCTCCGGCTTCGGCCAGGCTGGAAACCACGATATGCCTGGCGGTGATCTGCTCGGCCCGCTTGGCGTAGAAGGCCTCAACCTCGGCCTCATCCACCATGACCCTGCCCTTCTCTGCCTGAGAGAACACGTGCTCCCTCAGCATATTGGTCTTCCTGATCGCGACCCACTCAACGACATTGCTGCTCTCGTCGATCTTAAGCGCATGAGCCTCATCGAGCATGAGCTGGGCGCTTATGACATTATCCAGATAGTCCCGCTTGGCTTTCTCGGAATCGAGCACAGGTCTCTCACGGGGAGACATCCGCTCCCACCACTGGGTGTATTGCTCCACGGTGATCCCGCCCCCATCCCATTCCGCCAGCATGGCCTCCGGATCCACGCTGCCCGCGCTCGCGCCCAGCGGAAGGAGACTTCCCAAGATAAGCACTGCGATTGCTGTTTTCATTCTCTACCTCACCCTTTCGAACCTCAAATTCACAAAGCTGGGGTCAGGTACCGATATGTGAATTCGGCAACCTGATATCGACACAGACACCCGATATTGAAATGGTGGGCGAAGGAGGATTTGAACCTCCGGCCCCCTGCTTGTAAGGCAGGTGCTCTAACCCCTGAGCTATTCGCCCGTCCCTGTTTGCTGCGTTTGCTGCTTGTCTTCCGGTCTTTTCACCCAGAGGATAATGGAAAGGGGAACCACGACGCAGTAGCCCAGCACGAGCAGCAGCGGAGCCGCGGTGATGCTCCCCCTGCCAAGCAGGAAGTAGCCTATGATTATGATGAGGATCCCAACCATCAGCAGCAGAGCATTCCGCTGCCCCAGAAGAAAAGATCCTCTCTGGCGTGCGGCCCATGCCTGAGCCGCCTTAGTCTGCTTCCTGGGTCTCTTGCGCTGTGCCATCCCTTACCTCCATACCAGTCATTGTTATCATCCTATTATAACCCAGTATAGCCAACTAGTTCCCCGCAGGTCAAGTCGATGAGAAAAAAGGGGACAGACACCTATTTCCGGGCAAAGAAATGGGAATAGGGGACAGCGCCCTTTTCACAAGAAAAGGGCGCTGTCCCCTATTCCGGGTTAAAGCTTCCCATCCGGTAGCCCTGAAGATCGAGGGTGACGAAACGGAAACCTTCCCGGCGCGCCGCCTGCACGATCTTGTCGCGCACCTCGGGCCTCATGGCTTCGCCCAGGACGCCGGGATCCACCTCGAACCTGATCATGTCCCCGTGATAGCGCGCCCTGACTTGCTTGAATCCCAGGGAGATGAGCAGGTCCTCCAGCCGTTCGATCTTGGCCAGCGCGCCGGCCGTGATTTCGGTGCCATGGGGAAATCGGGACGCCAGGCATGCCATGGCCGGCCTGTCGGATGCAGGCAGCCCAATCTTCTCGGATAGAGCCCTGACTTCAGCCTTGGTGAAATTGGCCTGCCTCAAGGGGCTCGAGACACCCAGCTCCCTTAAGGCCTTCTCGCCCGGCCTGTAGTCTGAGAGGTCATCCACATTGGATCCCTCCACTACCCGGGCCAGTCCTTCCTCGGCGGCCATCTGAAGGAGCCGTGTGAATATCTCTTTCTTGCAGTGATAACACCTGTCCCTGGGATTGCTGCTGAAACGAGGGCTCTCGAGGAGGTCAGCCTTTACGATCCGGTGAGTGCACCCAAGGAGCCGGGCAAGCAGCCGGGCAGCCTCAAGCTCTCTTGCCGGAAACACCGGGGAGGATATCGTCACCGCGAGGAACTTGTCCCGGCACGCTTCCCGCGCCGCGGCCAGCAGCAAGCTTGAGTCCACGCCTCCCGAGAACGCGACCAGCACGCTCCCAAGCGAAGCCAGCTCACCGAGAAGCGACTTGGCCTTGGCCGCAAGTTCGCCACCGGCAGCTTCACTGATCCGTTTGAGTGGCATTCTCCTTCTCCGCGTGTTCTTCAGCCTGCTCCGGAGGCGGCTCCGCGCTCTGCTCGCCTGTATCATCGCCGGCCGCCTCCGCTGCCTGCCGGGCAGCCTCTTCCGCGGCCTTCCTCTCCCGCTCCTGCTGCCTGAGATACTCTTTCCACTTGGCCTTGGCCTTTATGTGGCCGCGCGAATCGTGCGAGAAATAGTGGCCGCCGTCACCCCTGGCGACGAAGTACAGGTCACGCGATCCCGGGATCGGATAAAGGGCGGCAACCAGCGAAGCCAGGCTGGGGCTGCAGATTGGGCGTGGCGGCAGGCCATACGCCCAGTAGGTGTTAAACGGGGATTCGATCTCGAGGTCCCTGTAGAGTACCCTGCCCGTCCACTTCTTCAAGGCATAGCGCACCGTGGGATCGGCCTGGAGCTTCATGCCCAACTTCAGCCGGTTGTGGAAAACCGCGGAGATGACCGGCCGCTCACTGTCGAGCATGGCCTCCTTCTCGATGATTGATGCCAGGGTGACCGCCTCGTTGACTGTCATGCCCATCTCCCTGGTCCTTGTCCTCAACGATTCGTCGAAGGCCTTGAAAAAACCGGAGACCATCCGCCTGATCACCGACTCGGGGCTCTCCTGCCACTCGATGTCATATGTCTCAGGAAACAGGTAACCCTCGGCGGTTGATGAGGGAACGCCCAGGCGCCCAACGAAGGCCGAGTCAACGATAAGCGCGGCGAAACGGGCCGAGTCTACCGCCGCGGCCGAGCTCATGATCCGGACCACGGTTTCCATGGTCTTGCCCGGGCGCACCATGACCCTCTCGCGGTAGGTTGCGCCCCTGTACAGGGTCTTCAGGATATCGACCATATTGCTGGTCGAGGCCAAGCGGTATCTTCCGGCCTTCGCCCTGTGCTCGATCTTAAATACACGCCCAAGAATGAGAAAGAGGCGCTCGTTGCGGATCATGCCCGCGGAGGAAAAGCGCTCGGCGATCTGGGAGTAGGAAAGGCCCCGTTCGACCACCACGTAGATGAACTCCTGCTCGTGGTGCTTCGCCGGAGAGAATATGGCTATAAGGATAACGCTGAAGAGCGTGAGCGCTACAATGAGCAACCCATCACGCAGGGCGACCCTGGAGGAGCTCCTGCTCACTTATTCTTTCTCGCGTCGAGATAGCTCTGGAGGAAAACAGCCGCGGCCATCGCATCCACGACACCTTTCCTGTTCTTCCTCCTCATGCCGGCCTCGATGAGTATTCGCTCACTCTGTTTGGTTGAAAGCCTCTCGTCCCAGGTTGTCACCGGCATGTCCAGCCGCCGGTTAAGATCGATGGCGAAACCGATGACGCGCGACGCTGAGCGGGAGACGTGCCCCTCCAGCGTCAAGGGCAGTCCGACCACGACCTCCGAGACCACATTGTCCTTTATGATCTTCTCGATCCGGGTGATGCGCACATCGGGGGTTTCCTCCTCGATATTGCCGAATGGCTGGGCGATAATCCGCAGCTCATCGCTCAGGGCCAGACCGAGGCGCTTGTGCCCGTAATCGATGGCGAGAACGCGCCCGCTTTCGGCCTCGGGAAGGTTCTTCGAAAGCGTGATCCTGGTACCTGTATGCGTCGAGATCTCGAACTCCACGCCGTCCATGATCTGCTTCATGATGAAGATGCCCCTGCCCGATTCCTTGAGCAGGTTCTCCTCGGCCGTGGGGTCCGGGACGGCTTTCGGATCGAAACCTTCTCCCTCATCCATTATGGATATGGCCACCTTGCGGAACCCCTTCTTGAATACCGCCCTCATCTTCTTCGATCTCTGGCACTTATTGCCATGGACCACGGCATTGGTTGCCGCCTCGACGGCCGCCATGGATATCCCGTCGGCTTCCTCGTGAGGAACCCCGGCCCAGGCACAGAAGGCCTGACACACCGTGTCGACCAGGGGAAGGTATTCAATGCTGCTGGGTATAGATATCTCAAGCACTGTCCTTACCTCTCACGGGGTCGGGGAAGCGTCAAAACTCTTGATCGCATCATCCTCATCGCTGTAGGACTCAAAGATGGTCCCGAGCTTGGTGATCATGAGAATGCTCTCGATACGGTCCGTAACGTGGGTCAGCTTAAGGGCCCCGCCCTCCCGCTTGAGCGTGGTGTAGCCTGCGATGAGAATGCCAAGGCCGGTACTGTTGACCCACGGCACATGCTTGAGGTTTACCACGACATTCT
>JAUVJV010000425.1 GCA_030592245.1 Candidatus Eiseniibacteriota bacterium | reverse complement strand
CCCCGTCATCGGTGTTTCCGGGCACCCAAATGGCGAACGGTATGGGCGCGGGGGGCCCGGGGGGGCAAGGCCGGGGGGGGATGGGGGGGGGGCCGGGGGGGGGGTGGGGGGGCTGGGCGAGGGCGTTCACCCGGACCGCATTGTTGTTCCCTGGCAGGTACACTCAGCCAGGGTCTGCAATGCCGACGCGCCGGAGGGTGGGGAAGTGCGTGAGGGTGGAGGTGGGCCGGTGAGTGAAGACGAAGTTGAATGTGACGGGCTCGTCACCGGAACCGCATGTGTCATGGTGGGTGTCACGGTCGCCGACTGCGTGCCGCTTCTTACCGTCAACCGCATTGACCGGGTAGTGGGCGCCGCCCACTGTGGGTGGAGAGGAACCGCCGGGGGAATCGTGGGTGGCCTCGTGAAGGCTCTCGGTGCGCTCGCCGATAGCGAGGCGGCCACGCGGTATCTCATCGGGCCATCTATCGGCCAATGCTGTTACGAAGTAGGGGATGACATGCTCTCGCACTTCAGCCCCCGGGAAAGAGGAGCTCATGTCAGGCGGAGGGCCGGCAGGAACTTCTTTGATCTCAAGGCGGTCGTCGCCGCAAGGCTGATGGACCAGGGTGTCTCGCCCGGACAGATTTGCATTGACAATACGTGCACCTCGTGCCAAAAGTACAGACTGAGCTCGTACCGTGCGGATGGAAGGGACTGCGGGAGAATGCTTGCCTTTGTGATGCTAACCAGGTGAGGTTGATATGAAGATTCGCGTGATTGCTCTTGTGCTATTGATAGGTGCCGTGGCCTGCTCGGCGGCGACGGCCGGCGTTTACGTGGGGTGGAAGTCCTACAGCGATTTCTGCCAGGATGAGGACAGCAAGGCCAAGGGGGTGACGTCGGTGGGCCTCGATTACCGGATGGGGCTGCTCCCGCTCGTGAAGCTGGGCGTCGGCCTGGAGTATAGCTGGGGTGATATCGATTATGATTGCCTGCTCTGTGAAGACACCTCGTTCAAGCATGTCGGCGCCCGGGCGGAAGCGATAGTACCGGTCTTCTCTCCATCCATAACCGAGTTCTATATCGGCGGCGGGCTCTCCTATAACTGGTTCTTTGACGTATCCCTCGACGACTGTGATGCCGGTGACAACAGTACCGGGATTCATGGTCTTGCGGGTGTTAAGATCGCGCCTCCCGTCCTGCCGGTGTGGTTCACCGTAGAGGGCCGGTACGAGTGGCTGGATAAGGACCCCCAGATCACGGTGGGCGGGGTTCACCTGGGAGTCGGTTTCGGCTTTTAGGGGATCGGGATGAGAGCAGTAGTCCAGCGGGTCAAGAGCGCCAGCGTTACGGTGGGGGATGAGACCGTCGGTGAGATAGGCCGGGGTTTCTTGATTCTCCTGGGCGTGAGCAAGACCGATACGGAAGAGGAAGCCCGGTGGCTGGCGAAGAAATGCGCGACCTTAAGGGTATTCGAGGACGATGAGGGAATGATGAACCTCGGTCTCGCCGATGTTGGAGGCAAGGCGCTCGTCGTATCCCAGTTCACCCTGTATGGCGACTGCGAGAAGGGCCGCCGTCCGAGCTTTACCAAAGCGGCCCGGCCTGAAGTGGCGGAGCGGCTCTATGGAAATTTCGTCGATGCGATGCGAGGTGAGGGTATCGAAGTTGAAACAGGTACCTTCCAGGCGAAGATGCTCCTTGAGATCAGAAATGATGGTCCCGTGACTCTCATTCTCGAACGGTGACTATCGAACGGTGACGATAAGTGGCAAAGCCTTTTCCATTCTCAGATAGGAAACTCATCCTGGCTTCATCATCCCCCCGGCGCCGGTATCTCTTGCGACTCATCCGGCTCCGGCATGTGGTGGAGGAGCCCGACGTGAAGGAGGAGGAGCATGGAGATGATGACCCGGTCAATCATGTCCTCGGCCTGAGCCGCTTGAAGGCGCTCTCGGTAAGGGACAAGTTCCAGGACGGCTACATCCTGGGCGCGGACACCATCGTGGTGTTCGATGGCGAGATCCTGGAGAAGCCCGCGAGCGAGCGTGAAGCCAGGGGAATGCTTACCAGGCTCGCCGGCCGCACGCACCTCGTTTTCACAGGGCTCACCCTCGTTGACGCTGCGACGGGAATGGAGACCGGGGGATATGAGAAGACAGGAGTCACGATAAGAGAGATGTCCACCGAGGAGATCGATGCCTATATCGGGACAGGGGAGCCCATGGACAAGGCCGGTTCGTATGGCATTCAGGGTTATGGAGCTGCTATAGTGGAAAGAGTCGAGGGATGTTATTTCAATGTCGTCGGCCTGCCCGTCGTGAGGCTTCTCAAACTCATAAGGGAATTGGACAGTATCTGTGGAGGTTCGTGATCATGCCGGTAGCAACTTCTGATTTTCATATCAACACCAAGGGGCACGCGGACATCATCGATGTGACCGAGAAGGTCCAGGAACTGGTGAGGAAGTCCGGAATGGCGAACGGTATCGCCATAGTGTTCATACCGGGTTCCACGGCGGGGGTCACCTCCGTTGAATTCGAGCCTGGGCTTGTTAAGGATCTTAAGGAGGCCCTGGACCGGGCAGTGCCCACCGATATCGAGTACGCTCACGATGCGAGGTGGGGGGATGGTAATGGGTTCTCACACGTGAGGGCCGCGCTGCTTAAGGGATCTTTCACGGTTCCTTTCACGGGGGGGAGTCTCACGCTCGGAACCTGGCAGCAGATCACGGTGATCGACTTCGACAACCGGCCGAGAAAGCGCCGGGTGGT
>JAUVJV010000238.1 GCA_030592245.1 Candidatus Eiseniibacteriota bacterium | reverse complement strand
GATTCGAGGTTATCCTGGTCGAGAAGGAGCCGGCAATCGGCGGCAAGATGGCGCAGCTATCGAGGACGTTTCCCACCGAGGACTGTTCGGCATGCATCCTGTCACCCAAGATGGCTGACATTCCTTCCAATCCCAATATAGAGCTTCTCACCTTCACGGAGATAGAGGACATAACAGGCTACCTCGGCAACTATGAAGTCACCGTGGTGAGAAAGCCCACATATGTTGACCTGACGAAGTGTACTGCGTGTGACAAGTGCACAGAGGTTTGCCCCGTCACGGTGCCGAACGAGTATGAAGAAGGACTCACGTCGAGAAAGGCGATATATCTTCCGTCTCCGATCGCCGTGCCCCACAGCTATATCCTGGATTCTCAGGCGTGTCTGGGGCTCTTTCCCCTGGCTTGCGAGCGGTGCTACGAGGTCTGTGAGCCGGGCGCAATAAACTATGACGAGAAACCTCAGAGGCGGACTTTTACTGTTGATACGATAATCGTCGCTACGGGCTACGATGTGTTCGATGCGAGAGAGAAGAAGGTGTACGGCATTGGACAATCCCCGAATGTGATAACTGCGTTGGATATGGAGCGCATGATTGTCCATGCCTCCGAGGGCCAGCCGATAAGGCCCATGGGAAAGAGGATTGCGTTCATCCAGTGCGTCGGGTCCAGAGATGAGCAGGTGGGGAATGAGTATTGTTCGAGAATATGCTGCATGTATGCGACCAAGCTGTCGCAACTGCTTAAACGCTCCGATCCTACCAGGGATGTATATGTATTCTATACCGATCTGAGAGCCTACGGTAAGGGTTTCGAGGAATACTACAAGAGGGCGCAGAATACGGGAGTGAAATTCATCAGGGGGCGGGTGGCGGAGGTCAACGGGAATTCAAACAGCGAGAAGGTTACACTCAAGGTTGAAGACACTCTCAGCCGCCAGATCATCGAGGCTGAGTTTGACCTGGTGGTTCTCTCAGTGGGCCTGTGTCCGAGCGAAGGCAGCAAGAGAATCGCCGGGATACTGAAGTTGGGGGAAAGCCCGGATGGTTTCCTTCAGGAAGCTCATCCGAAGTTCAGGCCCGTCGATACCCTGAAGGACGGTGTATTCATTTGCGGGTGCGCGCAGGGCCCCAAAGATATACCAGACACGGTTGCTCAGGCAAGCGCGGCCTCCTCCAGGGCGATCAGGCTCATGAACAAGGGAGAGTATGACATAGCTCCGGTGATCGCGTTCGTCCATGAAGACCTGTGCGATGGCTGCGGCGAGTGCATCGAGCACTGCCCCACGGGTGCCTTGATACCTTCACAGATCGTGTCCGTGAACGAAGCGGTATGCAGTGGCTGCGGCAGCTGCATCGCATCCTGCCCCAGGGATGCCCTGGATCTGCACTGTTACACAAACGATCAGCTCCTGGAACAGATGAGGGCCGCTCTTGCCAGCAAGGAAGATGGTGACATCAGGATACTGGTCTTTGCAGACGATATCACCACATACAGGTTGGCCGACAATGTGGGTACGGGAAAGCTCGCCTATTCTCCCGATACACGCATAATCCGCGTCCCGAGCGGCAGCAGGGTCACCCCGAAACTGATGCTGAAGGCATTTGAGATGGGGGCAGACGGCATATTCATCGGTGAGAGTGAGGAGAAATCATCTCCGTATCCTCACAGTGTTGCCGCGATCAAAGACAATGTCGCTGCCGTAAGAGCCGCTTTGAAGGAACGGAACATAGAACCCGATAGAGTGCGCTATTTCGAGTTTGTGACGGTGATGTTGGGAGCATTCGTTAAGCAGATGAACAACCACGCTGATTTCGCCAGAAGGTCTGGCCCCATAAAGAGAGAAGAGAGGGGCATGCTGGCAGGTCAGCTTGCTCACCAAGACTAGCGGGAGGCAATATGACTAGCAGGCTCGTGATTTCCTCTGAAAACGAGGAGTTCCTGGCCAGGGTAAATGAACTGAGCGGTCAGGTGATAACCCTGTGTGACCAGTGTGGCACTTGTTCCGCAAGTTGTCCAATGGTCGACGAGATGGATGTGACTCCGTCACAGATGATGAGAATGGTACAACTGGGACAGAGCGAGGTCCTCAGGACCAAGGCGATGTGGCTCTGTGCATCATGTTTCACTTGCACCGTCAGGTGCCCCCGCGGCCTGGACCTGTCAAGGGTGGCCGAGGCATTGCGGCAGACGACACTGAGACAGGCCGCAGATCACATCAACATCAATGCCATCCCCAGGGACGAGCTGGCCGCCCTTCCGCAGATCGCTCTGGTGGCAGGCATGAGAAAGTTCACCGGGTAGGAGGACATCGGAATGAATTCAAACAGCGTGAGATTGCCGTATTACCCGGGATGTACGCTGAAGACGGCGGCGAGCAGTTTCGAGATCTCTGCCCTGGCATCCGCAGAGGCCCTGGGAATGGAGCTGATTGAGCTTCCCAGGTGGAATTGCTGCGGCACCGTCTTCTCCCTGACCGACGATGACCTGATTCACCATATTGCTCCCATAAGAAATCTCATCCGGGTTCAGGAGATGAACCGGGATGGTATCTTAGACAATGAGAACAGACTGGTTACACTTTGCTCGATGTGTTTCAGCACTCTGAAGCGGGCCGAACTTTTGGTGAGGGAGAATCCTGACAAGCTGAAGACGATCAACGACTTCATGTACCTTGAGGATGACTACAACGGAGATGTCACGGTTGTCCATTTCCTGGAGCTGCTGAGAGATATGGGACGAGAGGCAATATCTGAAAAGGTGAAGAGACCGCTCACTGGTCTCAAGGTCGCACCCTACTATGGGTGCATGATGCTCAGACCCAAAGAGGTGGGCATTGACGACCCTGAGGAACCTACGATTCAGGGCGACCTCTTGTCCGCTCTGGGTGCGGAAGTTGTCTATAATCCTTACATGAAGTTATGCTGCGGCAGTTACCAGACCATGAACGAGAAAGATGCCGTGGTCCGTCTGGTGCACGATATCCTGAGCCATGCCCGGGCAGACGGAGCGCAGGTGGTGGCCACGTCATGTCCTCTATGTGCATTCAACCTCGACAAGAGGCAAAAGGAAGTTAAGGAAACATATCCCGATTTCGAAGAGATCCCGGTTCTCTACTTCACTCAGCTTATGGCATTGGCCTTTGGTCTGGAGCCTGGATTCAGCGGATTTGATCAGAATTACGTGTCAGTCGAACCCTTATTCAAAGATAGGCAGTTGATACCCGAGTAGAAGTGGGGGATTGCTATGAAATCTGAAATGAGCATCATGGAGAGGATTGCCGAGGCGGCGAGGTCCGTGACCACGGGTGTTGATGCCGGGAGTGTCGAACATTGGGTGACCATCTACGTAATGGGAAAAGGATACAGAGTCCCGGCGGACCTGACCATATTGACTGCCATGGAATATGCGGGTTACAGGTTCGTGAGAGGCGTCGGGTGTCGGCAGGGTTTCTGTGGCGCGTGTTCCACGGTTTACAGGAAAGAGGGCGACTATAAGCTTCAGACCGGCATGGCCTGTCAGACAAGAGTTGAGGATGGAATGTACATGGAACAAAAACCCTTCGCCCCTGCTGCGAAGCCCGCCTATAACATCGCCGATGAGACCTTCGATGCTGCGGTGTTCCTCAGGTTCTATCCCGAAGTTGCCAGGTGTGTATCATGCAATACGTGTACCAAGTCATGTCCGCAGGACCTGGAGGTCATGGACTATGTCCAGGCTGCAATCAAGGGTGATTTTGAATCCCTGGCAGAGGGTTCCTTTGATTGCATCCAGTGTGGTCTGTGCGCAATCAGGTGTCCGGCGGAGATCGTGCAATACAATGTGGCCCAATTGGGCAGGAGGATGTTCGGCCGTTATGGACATCCTGTACCCGAACACCTTACCGGGCGGTTGGAGGAGATACAGGCCGGTAAGTTCGACGAGGAGATGGACCAACTGACCAGGACTCCGATAGAGCAACTGGAAGTTCTATATGCGGGACGAGAGAGAGAGGCAGACTGACACGCGGGAGGAGATGGGTGTGATTGAATACATCGAAGGTTACCCCGAATACATGCGGGAGATGATATCCATTGTCCATAAGACAAGGGGAAAGAGAAGGGACTATACCCCTCCCGCCATGAGCAAGGAAGAGCAGGACGAAGTGCTTAAACTCCATCCGGATTATTCCCCCGGCGGCAAGAGGACCATATCCATCGGGATGAACGCGGGCGATGTCGGTCCGGTCGAGGTTGTGGATCTGCTCGAAGCGCATCCTCTTCTGGAACAAGGAGAGGTCGACCTGTCCAACCCCGATTATACGCCGGACATCCTGGTGATAGGCGGCGGATTGGCCGGAACCTCCGCGGCCATCTGGGCCAATGAGAGCGGTATTGCCGCAGAGAATATTCTGCTCACCAATAAGCTCAGACACGGTGATGCCAATTCGATAATGGCCGAGGGCGGAACTCAGGCCGCCGACCGGCCCAATGACTCCTTGCAGAGCCACTTTATAGACACCATGGGAGGCGGGTACTTCAAGAACAAGCCGGATGTAGTCAGGGCCCTGGTTGAAGATGCCCCTTCCATAATCCGCTGGCTTCTGGAAATGGGAACCATGATCGACCGGGAAGACAATGGAGATTTTGTCGAGAAATGGGGTGGCGGGACGTCCATACGGAGGTTGCATTC